>DATGOH010000152.1:0-4884 GCA_035306165.1 Ferdinandcohnia sp. | reverse complement strand
CGATGCTCGCTTGTTACTTTTTCAAGAAGCAAGACTGGGCGCGGATGGAGAAGGAATTCGAGACGGCGGTCAAGTACGGCAAGAAGGACGGCCTGATCTGGAGCGTCTACGCCTACACCCTCGTGCAGTCCGGTCAGAAGGAGAAGGCCCTCCAGGTGCTCGGCCGGGGCGTGCAGCGCAATCCCTCCGACGAGCGCCTCAAGGCCAACCTCCTCGCGCTCCAGAACAACAAGCGCATGAAGATGCGGGCGTACGGTCCGCAGTTCTACCAGTTCCATCTCGAACCGCCGCCGCCGGACCTGGGTGGAAGGCGCGTGATTTGGCAGCGCCGCTGACGCCGCCGCGCCTTTGCCCGAGAGCGCGGCGGATTGGGGGACCGCCGGGGGATGCGAGCTGGGCGAAACCGCAGGGACGCGCCGGCCGCGGGCCAGAGGCGTCGCATCCTCGTGGTCGAGGACGACGCCGACATGCGGGAGTTCCTCTCGCTGCTCCTCGGTGAAACCTACGATCTCTTCTTGCGCTCCTCCGCCGAGGAGGCGCTCGCCCTCGCGCGCGATGCGCAGCCGGACGCCCTCCTCCTCGACATCGTCCTCCCCGGGATGGACGGCTTCGCCTTCCTCCGCGCCCTGCGCCGAGACGTCCACACCGCCGACATCCCCGCCATCCTCCTCTCCGCCGAAGCCGACGAGGAAGTTCGCCTGCGCGCCTTCGAGGAGGGCGCCGCGGACTATCTCGCCAAGCCCTTCCACGCGCGCGAGCTCGTCGCTCGGATCGAAAAGGCCGTGCGCGCGGCGGAGGAGCGGCGGGAGCTGTGGCACCTCGCCACCACCGATGCACTGACCGGTCTGGCCAATCTGCGCTTTCTGCGCGAGACCCTCGCCCGGGAGATCGAGCGCGTCCAGCGTTACGGCGAGCCGCTGACGCTCGTGCTGATCGACATGGACGGGCTCAAGGAGATCAACGATCGGCGCGGCCACGAGGCCGGCAACGAGGCCCTCCGCATCCTGGCCGACACCATTCGCTCCACGTTGCGCAGCGCCGACTTCGCCGCGCGCTTCGGAGGCGACGAGTTCGCCATCCTGCTCCCTCACTCCGACGCGGAGGAAGGGGCGCGCCTCGCCGAGCGGATCCGCCTCGCCCTCGGCAGCGAAGGCTCGTTGCCGCTGCGCGCTTCCTTCGGGATCGCCTCCGTCGACGGGACGGCCGCCGACGCCAACCAGCTCTTCACCACGGCCGACCGCGCCCTCTACGAGGCCAAGAGGATGGGCAAGGACCGGGTCGTGGTCGCGCGGGGGGAGCGATGACGCGCGAGCCCCTGCGGGTGGCGATCGTCGGCGCGGGCCCGGCCGGCTGCCTGATGGCCGCCGCCCTCGTGCGTCTCGCCCGGCTGCGCCGCCGCGAAGCGCAGATTCTGCTCCTCGGGGCGCGATCCGCCTGGGGGCCGGACCGCCCCCTCGTGCTCGACGACGCCTCCGTCGCGGCGCTCACGGCGCTGGGCATCCCGCTGCCCTCCGGCCACCGCGTCGACGGCATCCTCACCGCCCACGGCCGGCGCGCCGCCAACCTTCCCACCTCGCTCCACGTCCTGCCGCGCAACCGCGTGGTCGGCCTGTTTCGCGCACTGCTGCACGCGCAGGGGGTCGGGCTGGTGGACGGCACCGCCTCCGGAATCGCCGCGCTGCCGCGGGGCGGTTTCGTCGTGCGGGTCGACGGCGCCTCCTACACCGTCGATGCCGTCGTGCTCTGCTGTGGCGCCGGCGCGCCGGTCGCGACGCGGATCGCGGGCCACGCGCCACCTCCGGCGCTGCGCGCGATGGGCGCACGCTTCGCCCTCGCCTCCCCCCTGCCCCCCGCGATCCACCGTCACCCCCAATCGAGCGGCGATCTGTGGATCCTGCCCGAACGGGACGGCGCCTCCACGATCCTCGTGAGCAGCGACGCCGGCGCCCGCACGTTCGGCCTGCGCCTGCTCGAGCTCGGCCTCGAACACCCGCCCCTCGCCCTGGGCGCGCCCGAGCAGGTCTATGGCTTCTGGGTACCGGCGGGCGCCGCTCGCCCGGCCCTCCCCTGCCTGGGCAATGCCCTCGGCGGCCCTCCGGGCGGACCGTCGCTGGGCGCCGTGGCCGATCAGGCCGATCGCCTGGCGGCCGCGCTGCTCGACGACGGGATCGAGGAGGCGACGCAGCTCGCGCGCACCGAGGCGCGATCGCTCCAGCGCACGCTCCGATCCGCGCGCCGGGTCGACCGACGCCTCCGCCGCTTCCCGGTCGCAGTGCGCGAACGCGCGCTCCGGCCACCCCGGAGCGGAAGGCTTCCCACGCCCGCCCAACGCGCGCTCCGCGGCGAACCCCTCGGGCTGGGAAGTGCCCTCCTCGCGTTCGTGCTCCTCGTCTGGATCTGGCTGCAGGTGGTCCTGTCGCGTGGCCGGGCTCCCGTCGTCCCCGAGGCGCGAGATGCGTCCCGCCCCGTCTACGTGGTGGACGACGATCCGGCGCAGGCCGAGGGAATCTGCGCGCACATGCGGGAGCGGGGCCTCGCCTGCCGCGCCTTCCCCGATGCCATGCGCGCGGTGCAGGCGGCGCGCCACGAGCCTCCCGCCGCTCTCGTGCTGGATTTGGCCCTGCCCTGGATCGATGGCAAGGAGGCCCTGCGCGCCCTCCGCCGCTCGTGGCTGGCCGAAACGCCGGTGCTCGTCACCTCCGCGCTCCCCGTCGGCCAGAGCGTCGTCCGCGAAGGCCTCGCCCAGGGCTGGTTGGAAAAGCCGATCGACCTCGAGGAGCTCGACCGGAGAATCGACGCCTTCCTCGGCCGCGGGGCGCGCCGACCGCCCGACGACGCGCGCGCCACCGGCGAGCCGATCAGCTGGGGTTGACGTCGCCGTTGCGCGCCTTGGCGTCGGAGACGTAGCGGTTGAGCTTGTTGTACAGCGTCTTTTCGCTGATCCCGAGCACCTCGGCAGTCCGGGATTTGTTTCCCTTGTTTCGCCGTAGAGAACCGAGGATGTATTCCTTTTCCACCTCGCGCAGCGGCAGCCCGAGGCTGAGCTTGATCACCGCGTTTCCCGAGGGTGCGCTCCCCATCTCGGGAGGCAGGTGCGACTCGTCGATCATGTCGCCGTCGCAGAGGATGACGCCCCGTTCCATCGTGTTGCGCAGCTCGCGAATGTTTCCCGGCCAGGAATAGGCCTCGAGCAGCTTCATCGCCTCCGGCGTGATGCCGCGGATGCGCTTGCCCGCCTCGCGCGCGAAGCGTTCCACGAAGTGCTGCGCGAGCAGCGGGATGTCCTCGCGCCGCTCCTTGAGCCTGGGCAGCTCGATCGAGAAGACGTTGAGCCTGAAGTAGAGATCTTCGCGGAAGGCGCCCGCCTCGATCTGCCGCTTCAAGTTGCGGTGGGTGGCGCAAATCACGCGGACGTCCACGGCGATCTCGCTCTTGCCACCCAGGCGCCGGAGCTTCTCCTCCTCGATCACCCGGAGGAACTTGGCCTGCAATTCGACGGGCAGCTCGCCGACCTCGTCCAGAAAGAGCGTGCCGCCGTTGGCGAGTTCGAAGCAGCCGAGCCGACGCTGATCGGCCCCGGTGAAAGCGCCCTTCTCGTGCCCGAAGATCTCGGACTCCATCAGCGTGGCCGGGATCGCCGAACAATTGATGGCGATGAAGGGCTTGTCCCGCCGGGGGGAGAGGTTGTGGATCGCCCGCGCGATCACCTCCTTGCCGGTGCCCGAGGGCCCGGTGATCACCACGGAGGTCTTCGACGGCGCCACCTTCTCCACCAGCGAGTAGACCTTGCGCATGGCGGGCGAGACGCCCAGCACCGGGCCGTCGGACCCGCTCTGGCGGAGGGAGTGGCGCAGGGCGGCCACCTCCTTCTGGGTGGCCATCTTCTCGGCGGCCCGGTCCACCACCACGCGCAGGCGAGAGGGATTCACGGGCTTTTCGAGGAAGTCGTACGCGCCCTCGCGGATCGCCTCGACCGCGCTGTCGATCGTGCCGCGGCCGGTGAGCAACACGACGGGCACGTCGCCCAGCTCCTCGCGGATGGAGCGCAAAAGCCACAAGCCGTCCATGTTGGGCATCACCAGATCGGTGATCACGAGGTCGGGGCTGTGCTCCATCGCCCGCTTGAGCGCCTCTTTGCCGTCGCGAGCCTGCAGGACGTCATACCCCCAACGCTCGAGCAGCTCCGCCAGCGCCTGGCGGGAGCTCGGTTCGTCGTCGGCGATGAGAATGCGTGTAGGGGACACGGCACTCCTCGAATCGTGCGAAATCGATCAAAGAGGGGAAGCGGCGGTCTCCTCGGGAATCAGAAACATCGCGAGGATACCATCCCCGAAACCCGGCTCCAACCTCCCGCCTTGCGCACGAAGGAGCGCATCGATGTTTTCTAGACGTTTCGCATCCATCCTGACGTTCGGGCCGTCCGCTCGCAAACACATGCGGATGGTTTCGTTTTCTCGTCGAACGTCGATTCCGATGCGCGTTCCCACCTCGACCGCGTCCACGGCGAGGAGGAGGACGTCCACCAGGGCGAGCGCGAGCGCCGCTCCATCCGCCACCTTCGCCTCCGGGAGGGCGGAGAGCTCCACCTCCAGACCTCGACGCCGTAGGGGAAACGAGCACAGAGTGACCGCGTCCTCGACGATCGGTGCGATCGCCTTGCTCTGCGCCCTCCCCTGCGCGAAGTCCGAGAACTTGCGGATGATGTCGTCGAGCCGGTGGATCTGGCTGCGGATCGCCTCGAGGTTCGGGCGGACGGCGGCCGGGAGCGCACCCTCCTCGTTGCGGAGCTTGTCGGAGAGCACCTCGAGGTGGATGGCCATGGCGTTGAGCGGATTGCGCACCTCGTGGGCGATGCCGGCGGCGAGATCGGCCACGCGCTCGCTC
>DATGOH010000151.1:0-10830 GCA_035306165.1 Ferdinandcohnia sp. | reverse complement strand
CGCCTTCCGCGTCGTCTTCTTCGCCGCGGTCTTGCCTGCAGCCTTGCGCGCCGTGGTCTTCTTCGCCGCGGTCTTGGCCGCCGCCTTGCGCGTCGTGGTCTTCTTCGCCGCGGTCTTGGCCGCCGCCTTCCGCGTCGTCTTCTTCGCCGCCGCCTTCGCCCCCGCCGACTTCGTCGCAACCTTCTTGGTGGCAGTCTTCTTGGCCGGGCTCTTACGAGTTGCAGTGGTGCCCTTGGTCGTAGCCATACATCCTCCCCAATCGCAGTGTTGCGTGGTGTGAGAAACGGTATTCGAGCTCGCTTCCGAGTGTCAAGATTCGTCCGATGCGTCGCAATGCGACGCATACGTTTTTTCGCTCAGCGCACATGGCGATCGAGGAGCGCACCGAGTCGGGGCGCTGCGCGACGCACGCTCTCTTCCGCGTGCCGTCGGATCTTCTCGTAGGCGGCGCGCACCGCACGGAGCTGGATCCGCGCGGCGCGCGCGTCGGCCACAGCGAGGAGGGCCGTCGCCACTTGCGCGCGCTCCGCCGCGAACAGATCCTCGTAGCTCTGCGCGGCGGTCTTACGCGCCACCGTCTCGCCGAGCCGCACGGCGAAGGCCGGGTAGAGCTGCCGCAGCGCGTCCGCGAGGAAGCCGGGGCGAAGGCCCGCCACGAGTCGGTACGCGCCGCGGATGGCGAAGCCCGCCACGCCGGTCTGCGCGAGGACTTCCTCCTCCACGAGCCGGGCGGCGTCGGCCAAGAAGGCGTCGCGGTCCAAGCGTGCGAAGACGTCCGGCAGGCTCGCCTCGTCGCTCTGCATCGTTCGCCGCATCTCGGAAAGAAGCTGGTGGCCGACGGGCCGCAGGGCAAGCGTGCGATCGACGATCGCGCCAGCCAGGCAACGGCTCGATCGGGTCGCGGCTGGCAACCGAGTCGATGCTGTGGCAGATTCCGCGGCTCGGAGGTCCGGATGCTGACCGAGAATCTCTTCCATCTCTTCACCAGCGTCGGCGCGGAATGGGTGATGTGGATCCTCATCTCCCTGTCCGTCGCGTCGATCGCGGTCATCGGCGAGCGGCTCGTCTTCTTCCGCCGCAACAGCGCGCCGCAGGTGCTCGAACTCCTCCCCCTGCTGAACGCCGGCAAGTGGGAGGAGGCGCGCAAGGCGCTCGCGGGCATGCGCGGGATGGAAGCCGAGGTGCTGCTCGAGGCGCTCGACGCGACGCCGGGCGGCGCCTCCTCGGTGGAGGACACGGTGGTCGGTGCGATCGCCCGGAGGCGTCCGGCCTTCGAGCGTTTCCTCTCGTTCCTCGGCACGCTCGGTTCGAACGCACCCTTCGTCGGGCTCTTCGGCACGGTGATCGGCATCATCGAGGCCTTCGCGAGCCTCGCTTCGGGTGGCCAGGCCAACACCTCCACCGCCTCGGTGGTGATGGCCGGCATCTCCGAGGCCCTCGTCGCCACCGCGGTGGGCATCTTCGTCGCCATCCCCGCGGTGATCGCGTTCAACCTCTACAGCCGGTGGCTCAAGACGATCACGAACCGCGCGAGCGCCGCCTGCAGCGCCGTGGTCGCCCACCTCCGCCGCGAAGCCTGAAGCGATGTCCCGCAAGCTGTTCGACAACGAAGACGAGGGCCTGATCGCCGCGATCAACGTCACCCCCCTCGTGGACGTGGTGCTGGTGCTCCTCATCATCTTCATGGTGACCGCCAGCTTCATCGTCCGCGAGACGATCGAGGTGCAGCTCCCCCGCGCGGCGTCGGGCGGCGAGTCGGTGGGCATGACCGTGAACCTCGTGCTCGACGAGCGCGGCGTGCTCTACCTCGACGGCGAGGAGACCACCATGGAAGCGGCGCGCCGGGCGGTGCGGGAGCTGGCGCGACGCGACGAGGACGCGAAGGCGATCATCAGCGCCGACAAGCGCCTCTCCCACGGACGGGTCGTGGAGATCATCGACCTGGTCAAGTCCGAGGGGCTCAACAAGTTCGCAATCAACATCGAAAAGGACGAGGCGGCCTCCAGCTCACCGTGAGCGGTATCCCCACAACGCGCACTTCGTGGCGCACCTTCGCGGCCGCCCTCTTCGTCTCGTTGGGCGTGCACGGCCTGCTTGCGCTCGCGGCGCTCTCCGCTCCACCCCGACGCCCGCCGCCCCCGAACGAGCCGGTGGATCTCGAGGTGGTCGAGGTCGAGCGAGAGCCGGAGCCCCAACCCGAGCCTGAACCGGAGCCCGAGCCGCCTCCGCCACCGCCCGCACCGCCGCCTCCACGCCCCGCACCTTTGCGCGTGGCCAAGACCCCGCCCCCTCCGCAAAACGAGGCGCCGCCGCCGCCACCCAACGAACAGCCGCCGGAGCAGCCGGAGGAAAAGCCGCCGCCGATCCGCATCGGCGTCTCGCTCTCCTCGACCACCGAGGCGGGGGACATGGCGGTGGCCACGGGCAACACGCTCTACGGCAAGACCGACGAAGTGGCCGGCGATCCCGAGGAGGCCAAGCCCTACGCGGCGCCGGTGGTCGAGAAGGCGCCCTTCGTCCCGGAGTCGCGGCTGTCGCGCCTGCCGATGCCGCGCGGTGGATCCTGCAGGGCGAGTCCGAACGACTACACCCCGATCGCGCGCGACGAGGGCATCGAGGGCGTGGTCGTGCTACGGGTGTTCATCGACGAGACCGGCAAGGTGGGCGAGGTTCACGTCGTCCAGCCGCTCGGTTACGGCCTGGACGAGGTGGCGGTGCGGCGGATGAAGGCGTGCCGTTTCAACCCCGGTCTGGGGCCGGACGGCAAGCCGGTGGGGACGGAGATTCGCTACAAGTTCCGATTCCAGCTCGATGTCTGGTGAGCCGACCATGCATCGACCGCGACGCAGTCGACGCCCGGGACCACTCGTCGCCTTCGCCCTCGCGCTCTGCTTCGCGACGACGCCCGCCCGCGCCCAGGTGGTGACGCGGTTGCCCGAGGTGATCGAATCGGTGCCCGCGGAGTACCCCCCGGAGGCGGAGGCGCTCGGCCTCGAGGGCGAGGTGGTGCTCGAGGTGGACATCTCCGCGGAGGGCGAGGTGCTCGACGTGCGCGTGGTCGGCCCCGCCGGGAACGGCTTCGACGAGGCGGCCGTCGAGGCGGTGCGCGCCTTCCGCTTCCTCCCCGCGGAGATCGACGGCCAACCGGCCGCGGTGACCATCGAGTACCGCTACCGCTTCGAGCTGCGCGAAAAGGAACCGCCCCCGCCGGCCGAGGGCGTGCTGCGCGGACGCGTGGTGGACCGCGACGACGGCACGCCGGTGGCCGGCGCGCTCGTGGATCTGGGTGAAGCGGGCATCGCGGAGACCGATGCCCAGGGGGCCTTCGAGCTCGTCGACCTTCCCGCCGGGACGCTGCGCGTCCTGGTCTACGCCTCGGGCTACGAGCGCTTCGAGACCGAGGAGTCCATCCTCGCCGGGCAGGCGACGGAGGTGGTCTACCACCTCGTACCGTCGCCGACCTCGCCGTACGAAACCGTGGTGCGCGGCCGGCGCGAGAAGAAGGAGGTCTCCACCGTGGCGATCTCGCGCGGGGAGATCACGCGCATCCCCGGCACCTACGGCGACACGGTGAAGGTGCTACACAACCTGCCGAGCGTGGCGCGCACGCCCTATGGTGCCGGTGCGATCATCGTGCGCGGCGGCGAGGCGCACGACACGCGCGCCTACGTGGACGGGCAGTACGTGCCGCTCATCTTCCACTTCGGCGCGCTCAGTAGCGTCTACGCCTCCGAGCTCGTGGAGGAGGTGGAGTTCGAGGCCGGGAACTTCGGCGCGCGCTACGGTCGGGCGATCGGCGGCCGCGTGGAACTCCGCACCCGCGATCCGGGCGAGCTGCACCTGGTGGCCGACGCGGATCTCTACGACGCCACGGGCCTTCTGGAGACGCAGGTGAGCGACGGGATCGCCGTGGCATTGGCCGCCCGCCGCTCCTACGTGGACGCGATGCTCAAAGCGGCCACGGAGGTGGCGCCGAACGCCTTCGAGGGCATGGGCTTTTCCGTGGCGCCCCGCTTCTGGGATTACCAGGCGAAGGTGGCGTGGCGCCCCGGCGAAAACGATCGCCTGCGCCTGGACGTCTACGGCTCCTCCGATCGCCTCGCGATGACCGGCGTGGACAACGGCGTGGAGACCGATGCCTCGGTGGACACCTTCACCGGATTCACCCGCGTGGCGCTCGCCTGGGACCGGCGCCTCGACGCCTCCACGCGCACCCACCTGCTGCTCGCGCCCGGCTGGGACGAGATCGGCATCGCCATGGATCCGCTCTTCTTCGAGCTGGACGCGCTCTCGCTCACCGCCCGGGCGGAGGTCTACCACGACGTCTCCCGCCACCTCTCCCTCGCGGGCGGCCTGGATCTCCTCTTCGCCCAGCAGACCCTTTCGATCCAACTTCCCGTGGACGAGCCGGGGCAGATCCCGCCGCCGGACTACCGGGCCAACCTCGCCCGCCTCGACCTGGACGTGGGGGTGGTGCAGCCCGCCGTCTGGACCGAGGCGGAGATCCGCCCCTTCCCCGCGCTCTCCCTGAAGCCGGGCCTACGGCTCGACGGCGACACCTACATGCGGACCGCGTGGCTGGATCCGCGCTTCTCGGCGCGGCTCCAGATCGACGAGGCGACGGTGCTCGAGGGCGCGGTCGGCCTGTACCACCAACCGCCTCCGCCGCAGACCTTCGTCGCGGAGTTCGGCAATCCCGAGCTCGATCCCGAGGGCGCGGTGCAGTACGCGCTCGGCGTGGAGCGGCGGATCTGGGGTCCCATCCACGTCGACCTGCAGGTCTATTACAAGGACCTCTTCGACCTGGTCGTTTCCTCCAATCGGGTGGTCCGCCGCGACGGCGAGGACGTGCTCGAGCGCTACGCGAACGAAGGCACGGGACAGGCCTACGGCGTGGAAATCCTCGTCCGGTACGATCCCGACGACCGCTTTTTCGGCTGGGTGGGCTACTCGCTGAGCCGCTCGCGCAGGCAGGACCACCTCAACGATCGACGGATGCCCGCGCTCTCCGAGCAACCGCACTCGCTCATCGCGGTGGGCACGCTGGAGCTTCCGGAGATCTGGGAGGGCCTCTCGATCGGTGCGCGGCTGCGCTACACCTCGGGCAATCCCTACACGCCCGTGGTCGGCGGCGTCTACGACGCCGACCGCGATCGCTACCGCCGCATCGGCGAGGCACAGCTCCGCAGCCTCCGCCTGCCGGACTTCTTCCAGCTCGACCTGCGCGTCGACAAGACGTGGCAGCTCGGCACGTCCGCGCTGTCGCTCTATCTGGACGTGCAAAACGTCACCAACCGGCAGAACGCGGAAGGCCTGCTGTACAACTTCGATTACAGCGAGCACCGGCCGCTGCCCGGGCTCCCGATCTTCCCCTCGATGGGGATCCGATGGGAGATGTGAGATGCGGCGCCCCTGGATTTCGCTGGTCGCGCTCGTCGCCTCGGCCTGCGGGGAAGGCTTTCTTCCCGTGACCTACGTGGACGATCTCCGCGTGCTGGCGTTGCGCGCGGAGCCGCCGGAGATCGCGTGGGACCGGGAAGGCTTTTCGACCGAGAGCGAGGTTTCGGCCCTGGTGGCCGATCCGGTGCAGCTGCGCATCCCCGAGCGCGAGGTGGTGGTGGGCTATCTCGCCTGCACCCCCGATCCCGCGGACCCCGCGCCCGGTCCGTGCACCGCGGTCGCCACGCTGCGCGCGCCGGCCGAGATCGGCCGCCACCTCCCGGACGATCTCTGCCAGGCGGCGCCGGGCGGACCGTCGGGGGGAAAGAGTCCTTTCTCCTTCCTCGGCGCCGAGCGCTGTCGGCACGAAGGTGGCTGCGCACCCCTCGTCCTCGAGCGCGACGGACTGCCGCTCCCCCTTCCCGCGCCGGTCTACCGGCTCGAGGGCGATCTCGGCCTGGGCGCCCTTCCCGCGGGCCATCCCGCCCGCACCCGCGGCGCGCAGGTGGTGATCCTCGCCTTCGCGGTCGTCGCCTCTCCCGGGGAGCTTTTCGACGGCGTGGAGGAAACGGATCCCTGCCGGCTCCCCGCGGCGCTGATGTCTCGATTTTTCACTCTCTTCGAGTCGCGGCCGAACGTGCTCGCGCTCAAGCGCATCCAGGTGCGCGGGCCGGACAACCACGACGAGGCCAACGTGAACCCCCGCGTCGCCGGAATCCTCGCCGGCGGTCTGCCCCTCCCCGCGGATCCCGGCGATCCTTGGCCGGACGTCGCCACCTTCTCCCGCGGCCAGGCCGTGCGTCTCTTTCCGCGGCCGGCCGCCTCCGCGCTCGACGACGAAGGCAAGCCCCTGCATGGCGCCGAGCGGCAGCGCTACACGCGCTACCGCGTCGACGGTAGCGCGGTCGGCGAGGACGAGGAGGAGTGGCGCTTCTCGTGGTTCTCCACGGGCGGGCGATTCGAGGTTCCCCAGACGACGCGGGAGCCCGTCCTCTGGACCGCGCCCACCGGTGAGGACGACGATCCCGTCCCTCCCGCTGGCCGCACCTTCCTCTACCTGGTGGTCCGCGACGGCCGCGGCGGCACCGACTGGGTGATGCGCGAGGTCCGGGTGCGCTGAAGCGGTCGTTCAGATTTCTTCGAAGGCGAGCAGACCGGCGCCGACGAGGCCGGCGTCGTCCTCCAGGGCGGAGGCGGTGATCGAGAGCACGCCGGCCGCCGCCCTGCCCGCGTGCCGGCGCACCTCGCGCTCCACCAAGGCGCGCAAGGGCGCGATGCCGAGGAACATCCCGCCGCCGAGGACGAGCCGCGAGGGATTGAGGAGGGTGATGGCGTTGCCGATGGCGAGGCCGAGAAAGGACGCCATCTCTTCGAGGAAGGCGAGGGCGAAGGGATCGCCGTCGTCGGCGGCCGCGCCGAGGGCGCGCGGCCCGACGCGATCGATGCGGCCGCCCGCGGCGGCGAGGATGGAGGGCGCCTGCCCGGCCTCCACGAGTTCCCGCAGGCGCTCCGCCACGTTGTGGCCGCCGACGTAGGCCTCGAGGCAACCGCGCTCGCCGCAACCGCAGAGGCGCTCGCCGGGCCGCACCTTCACGTGGCCGATCTCTCCCGCGAGGCCGCTCGCGCCCTCGTAGAGGCGGCCGCCGAGGATGAGGCCCGCGCCCACGCCGCTACCGAGGAAGACCACGAGCACGTCGCGCACGTCGCGCGCCGCGCCCACACGGCTCTCCCCCCAGGCCGCGGCGGAGAGATCGTTGAGCACGCGCACGGGGCGACCCAGGGTGCGCTCCACCAGGCTGCCGAAGTCCACGTCGCGCCAGCCCAGGTTGGGCCCGACCGCCACCACCCCGCTCTCGCCGAGCACCTGTCCGGCGAGCCCCACGCCGACGCCGACCACCTCCTCGAGGGAGCGCTGCGCGAGGCCGAGCACGCTCGTGGCGAGGCGGCCGATCTCGGTGGCCACCGCAGCAGGGTCGCGATCCTCGAGGACCTCGCGCGCCGAGGTGAGGATCTCGCCCTCCTCGGTGACGAGGGCGACGCGCACGTTGGTGGCGCCGAGATCGCAACCCAGTGCCACCCGCGTCGCGTTCATCACGCCACCTCGCGCTCGAGCTGCCCGAGGACGTCGGCAAAGAGCGCGCGGATCTCCGCGAGGCGCGCCTCGCTGTGCGCCTCGAAGCGCAGCACGAGGATGGGAGTGGTGTTGGATGCCCGGACCAGCCCCCAGGCGCCGTCCTCGAAGACGACGCGGGCGCCGTCCACGTCGATCACGCGATGACCGGCGGCGCGGAAGCGCTCCACCGCGCGCCGCACGATCTCGAACTTGCGCTCCTCGCTGCCGACGTCGCGGCGGAGCTCCGGCGTGGAGACGGTCTTCGGAATCTCCGCCAGCAGCGCCGAGAGGGGACGATCGGTCCGGCTGAGGATCTCGAGCAGGCGCGCGCCGGCGTAGGGGCCGTCGTCGAAGCCGTACCAGCGATGGGCGAAGAAGACGTGGCCGCTCATCTCGCCCGCGAGCGCGGCGCCCGTCTCCTTCATCTTCGCCTTGATGAGCGAGTGGCCGGCCTTCCACATCACCGCCCTGCCACCGAGGCGCTCGATCTCGTCGAAGAGCGTCTGCGAGCACTTCACCTCGGAGATGACCGTGGCACCGGGCTCTTCGGCGAGCACCGCGCGGGCGAAGAGCAACGTGAGCTCGTCGCCCCAGATGGTGCGCCCCGTCTCGTCGATCACGCCGATGCGATCGGCGTCGCCGTCGAAGGCGATCCCGAGGTCGGCACCGTCGGCGCGCACCCGCGCGCAAAGCGCCTCGAGGTTCTTTTCCACCGTGGGGTCGGGATGGTGGTGGGGAAAGCGGCCGTCGGGCTCGAGGTACATGCCCACCACCTCCACGCCGAGCCGCTCGTAGAGCGGGCCCGCCACGAGCCCGCCCACCCCGTTGCCCGCATCCACCACCACCTTCAGGCGACGCCCGCCCATGCGGATGCGGGAAGCGACGTCGTCGAGGTAGCGCGGCAAGAGATCCACCGTCCGCATCGTGCCCGCACCGGTGCGGAAGTCGCCCGCGGCGGCGCGGCGGCCGAGCGCGCGGATCTCCTCGCCGAAGAGGGCCTCCGTTCCCACGCCGAGCTTGAGGCCGTTGTATTCGGGCGGGTTGTGCGAGCCGGTGACCATGGCCATCCCACCGGCCCCCTCGATCGCGTGCGCGCCGTAGTAGACGAGAGGCGTGGGCACCAGGCCGACGTCGACCACGTCGACGCCCGAGCCGAGGAGCCCGCGGGCGAAGGCCTGGGCGATGCGTTCGGAACTCGGCCGGCAGTCGCGGCCGAGGACCACGGGGCCGTTGCCCTCGTGGAGCACACGCAGGGCGAAAGCCCGCGCGATGCGTTCGATCACCTCGTCTCCGAGGTCGGCGTCCACCAGGCCGCGGATGTCGTATTCCCGAAAGATGTGGGCGGGGACGGTGTCGTGCATGGCGGCCAATCTAGGCGCCCACCCCCGGGGGATCAACGGCGGCATGAGCGGCCCGGCGCGCCGCCGGGCCGCGGACGCGCCATCGCGGATCAGGGGAAGTGCTCGACGCCGAAGCGGCCGATGGCGCGCGAGAGCTTGAGCGCCGCCACCTGCACGTTGAGCTCCTCGGCGACCGCGCTCACCTCGGCCGCGAAGCGGGCGTTGAGGGCGTCGGTCACGTCGAGGTAGGTGGCCACGCCGGCGTCGTACTGCGCGCGGACGAGGTCGGCGTTCTCCGAGGCGAGTTCGACCTGGGCGCGGGCCTTGATGAGGTTGGCGCGCGCGCTCTCCAGCTCGAGCAGCGCGTCCTTGACGTCGCGGATCACCTGGCGGGCGACGTTCTCCCGCGCGGCCGTCGCCTGGCGGCGCCGCGAGCGTGCGTCGTCGAGGTCGGCGTAGCGGCGGAAGCCGTCGAAGATGTTGAGGCTCGCCACGAGCTGCACGTTCCAGGACTGGTTCGAGCCCGTGAAGCCCTGCACGTTGGCCCAGAGATACTGGCCCTGCGCGGTGAAGATGGGGGCGAACTGCCACCACGCGGACTTCACGAGCCGGTCGGCGATCTCCTCCTGGGCGCGCGCGGCCTGCAGGTCCTTGCGGTTCTGCAGACCGAGGCGGATGAGCTCGTCCTCGGGGCCCTCGGGCGCCTCGACCGGGCGCGGCGGAACGACGTCGAAGGGCTCTTCGATGCCGGCGAGCTGGGCGATCGCGTGCTTGGTGGAGGAGTAGGCGTTCTTGGCGCGCACGAGATCCTGCTCGGCCTGCGAACGCGCCACCGCGGCGCGCAGCCAACCGACCTTCGGCACCTCGCCCACCTCGTAGCGAGCGCGCGCCACCCGCTCCTGCTCGTGCTGCGCCTGCACCTGGCTGTAGGCGACCTCGATGAGGCGGCGGCTGGCGACCGCGCCGTAGTAGGCCTGGGTGATGGCGAGGATCACCTCGTTGCGCGCGAAGGTGATCTGCTTCTCGGTGGCCTCCACGCCCAAATTCGCGGCGGAGATCCCGAAGTAGGCGGGCATGACGAGGAGGGGGAAGGTGACCTGCCCCACCGCCGCGAGCTGATCCCGCTTCTGCACCTCGAGGTTGAGGAACTCGTTGAACTGGATGCCGCCGTCGGGCGTGGGCTGCATGCCCGCCGCGAAGTTCGGGAACTGAATGACCGCCGCGTGCGAATTGCGGGTGTACGTGAAGGCGGCGGTCACCTGGGGCAGGATCGCCGACCACGCGCGCCGCACGGCGTTGTTCGCCTGCTCGAGTTGCTCGACGAGCTGCGCGAGATCGAGGTTGCCCCGCGGGCCCTCGGCCCGGGCGAGCACCTCCTCGAGCGTGAGGACGGGCGCACCGTAATCCGGGATCTCCGCTTCCGGCGTTTCCGCCAGCTCGAGCGGGGGCGCGATCGCCGTGCCCGGATCGGACGCCCGATGGGGGGGCGCCTCCTGCGCGAACGCGGAAAGGGGGACGAGGATCGAGGCGAGCGCCAAGATGGTTCTCATGCTGCTTCCTTCTACGCGGCGAGATCCTCGGCGGGCGCGGGAGCGGTCTTGCCGAGCTTGCGCTCGATCCAGCCTTTGGCCTGGTCGACGAGCGAGTAGACGACCGGCACCACGCCGAGGGTGAGGAAGGTGGAGGAGATCAGACCGCCGATGATCGCCACGGCCATGCCGTTGCGCAGCTCGGCGCCGTCGCCGGCGGCGATCGCCGGCGGGATCATGCCGCCGATCATGGCGAAGGTCGTCATGAGGATGGGGCGCAGCCGCAGCGGTCCGGCCTCCTCGAGCGCCTCGCGGGTGGACTTGCCCCGCGCCTTGATCTGGTTCGTGAAGTCCACCAGCAGGATGCCGTTCTTCGTCACCAGACCCATGAGCATGATCAGGCCGATCA
>DATGOH010000150.1:0-7502 GCA_035306165.1 Ferdinandcohnia sp. | reverse complement strand
CCAGCCGGAGGACGGGCGCCTCGTTCCTCATCCCTCCGTGGGCCGGCCGCGCATCGTGGACGACGAGATGCAGGTCGGGGACATGCAATTCATCCTGGCCGACAACCTCAGGGTGGGAGCGTGCGCCGACGGCGAGCTTTTGCTGGAGGCGGCGCGCCGTGCCCTCGCCATGCCCTGGATCCTCACGGATGCCGCCTCGGGGGGGAACCGTGGATTCATGCGGCCCGATGCGAAGCTGGCGATCGTCGGCGTGACCGTCTCCAACGACGAGGTCAGCCAGTGGAAGGGTGCCGCCGCCGAAGACGCCTCGGTCGAGCGGTACGCCACGTTCTTCCGCAACCGCAAGCCGAGCTGGATGAGTGACGCGGTGCAGTTCCACGTCTTCAGCGGAGGCGAGGACGGCTGCGACGGTGCCCTCGGTTCCGCGCCCCAGTGCGACCGCTGCGTGGAGGCGGCCAATCGGATGGGCGGCTTGTCGCTGCCGATCTGCCGCGACTCGCAGAACGAGTGGGAGGCGGATCTCGCGACCGTTGCGTCGGCCATCTTCCAGCGCGACGCGGCCTTCCCCCTGCGCGCGCAGGCGGGCGACCGGAACGGCAACGGCTCGGTCGACGAGGCGGACTTCGAGGTCATGGTGGACGACCGCGTGGTTGCGCCCTCGACCGGCGGGAGCCAGCGCTGGCGGTACGACGCGCTCTCCAACTCGATCGTCTTCGTGCAGAACCCGCCGCGGCTCGGGGAAACGGTGACGATCACCTACACCGCGGACTGCGCGAACTGAACGAGCCGCGCGCGCCCGTCACCCGATGGGCGCGCGGGCACGAAAAAGGGGTCCCGATCGGGACCCCTTTCCCTGCGTTCGGCAACGCCCGTCGCCCGGACGGGCGGTCGTTCAGCCGATGCGCTCCATCAGCTTCTGGCGGAGCTCCACGAGCGCGCGCGGCATGGTCCGCGCGAGCTTTTCGAAGAGCTCACCCTGCAGCTCGAACTCCCGCCTCCACTCCTCCGGGTGGATGGCCATCGCCTTCTGGAGCTGCTCGGGGGTGATGCCCGCCGCCTCGGCGTCGATGGCACCGTCCTCGGGGACGTAGCCGATCGGCGTCTCCTTCGCGCCCGCCTTGCCGTCGGCGCGGTCGAGGATCCACTTGAGGACGTGCATGTTCTCGCCGAAGCCCGGCCAGATGAAGTTGCCGTTCTCGTCCTTGCGGAACCAGTTGACCTGGAAGATGAGCGGCGGATGGGCGAGCCTTTTGCCCATCTCCAGCCAGTGGGCGAAGTACTCGCCCATGTCGTAGCCGCAGAAGGGCAGCATGGCCATCGGATCGCGGCGCACCACGCCGACCTGGCCGACGGCGGCGGCGGTGGTCTCCGAGCCCATGGTCGCGCCCATGAAGACGCCGTGGGTCCAGTCGAAGGACTGCACGACCAGGGGGACGGTGTCGCTGCGCCGGCCGCCGAAGATGATGGCCGAGATCGGCACGCCCTGCGGATCGTAGGCGCGCGGCGACAGCGCCGGATTGTTCTGCATGGGCGTGGTGAAGCGGCTGTTGGGGTGCGCGGCCTTCTCGCCGGAGGCGGGCGTCCAGGGATTGCCCTTCCAGTCGGTCAGGTTCGCCGGCGGCTCCTTGGTCATCCCCTCCCACCAGACGTCGCCGTCCTCGGTGAGGGCGACGTTGGTGAAGATGGTGTCCTTGCGCAGCGAGGCCATGGCGTTGGGGTTGCTCTTCTCGTTGGTTCCCGGCGCCACGCCGAAGTAGCCGTTCTCCGGATTGACCGCCCAGAGCCGGCCGTCCTCGCCGATCCGCATCCAGGCGATGTCGTCGCCGATGGTGCGGACCTTCCAGCCCTCGAACTTCGCCGGCGGGATGAGCATGGCGAAGTTGGTCTTGCCGCAGGCGGAGGGGAAGGCGGCCGCGACATAGCGGCGCTCGCCCTCGGGGCTCTCCACCTCGAGGATGAGCATGTGCTCGGCGAGCCAGCCCTCCTTGCGGCCGAGGTAGGAGCCGATGCGCAGCGCCAGGCACTTCTTCCCGAGGAGGACGTTCCCGCCGTAGTTGGAGCCGATCGACCAGATCGTGTTGTCCTGGGGGAAGTGGCAGATGAAGCGCTTGTTCGGGTCGAGGTCGAGCATCGAGTGCAGGCCGCGGTTGAAGTCGTCGGAGTCACCGAGCTGCTCGAAGGCGACCTTCCCCATGCGGGTCATGATCCGCATGTTCAGGACCACGTAGACGCTGTCGGTCAGCTCCACCCCCACCTTGGAGAAGGGCGAGCCGGGCAGGCCCATGATGTAGGGCACCACGTACATGGTGCGGCCGCGCATGGAGCCGTCGAAGAGCTTGCCGAGCTTGGCGTAGGCCTCGTCGGGGGCCATCCAGTTGTTGGTCGGTCCGGCCTCCTCCTGGGTCGGCGTGCAGATGAAGGTGAGGTGCTCGACACGCGCGACGTCGTTGGGGTTCGAGCGGGCGTAGTAGGACCCGGGCCGCTTTTCGGGGTTGAGCGGGAGGAGGATGCCCTCCTCCACCGCCTGGCGGGTGAGGCGCTCCTTCTCCTCCTCCGAACCGTCGCACCAAACGATCCGGTCCGGCTTCGTCAGCGCCGCCATCTCCTTCACCCAGGCGATGACGTGCGGATTGTCCGTGATCCCAGGGCCGACCCAGCCCGTCTCGTGATTCGTGATCATGTCCTTCCTCTTTGCTCCCTTTGGCGCACCGATGCGCGCGGTGTCGCGGCGTGCGTCGACGCGACGGCGCAACGAGTCCACGGGCGCCGCCCTGCCCGAATCGAGAGAGCGCCCGACCGTATCACGGCTTAGGTCTAGGCCGCTTCATGGGTGGGCCGCAAGCCGGACCAGTCCCCCTTATGATTCGTTGAAGGGGAGGGCGTGAGGCGTTGCGCCATGCCCACCGAAGGCGCGAACGCACGGCCGGTCGCTCCTCCTCGCGGAGCCACCCGCCCCAATTCGTTTGACAGATCGAGGTCGAAGGCGCTAGATCGCCCCCGCCTCGTCGATCGGAGGCGAGACCGGGGAGTGGCTCAGCCTGGTAGAGCACCTCGTTCGGGACGAGGGGGTCGCAGGTTCGAATCCTGTCTCCCCGACCAAGCACCCCGTGGGGCTTTTCGCCCTACGGGGTGTTTTCTTTCCGACCCCGGCGTCCATGTGGGCGTCGGGCGACGCTGCGGAGTGTCGGTATGTCGGTTCTTCTTCCCACAATCCTTCTTCTCGTCGTCTCGAACGTCTTCATGACCTTCGCGTGGTACGCGCACCTGCGCAACCTCTCGGATCGGGCGTGGTACGTGGCCGCGCTCACGAGCTGGGGCATCGCGCTATTCGAGTACCTCCTCCAGGTTCCGGCGAACCGAATCGGCTTTTCGGCCCTGAGCCTGCCGCAGCTCAAGATCCTGCAGGAGGTGATCACCCTTGCCGTCTTCGTCCCGTTCGCAGTTGTTTACATGCGCCAGCCCGTCTCGCTGAATTACCTGTGGGCGGGCCTTTGCATGATTGGCGCGGTCTACTTCGTCTTCCGAAGTTGAGGTCTTCATGAGGTTCCAGTTCGTTCGAGTCGTGGGTGCCTTCGCCGGCGCCGCGGCGATGTTCGCGGGTTGTGCCGGGGTGGAGGTGACGAACGACGGCGGCACCACGCCCCTTTCCTGCCCGCGCTACCAGGAAGCCGTCGACGGCGCCTGCCGCCCGGTGGAGGTGGTGGACATCGAGGAGCGGCCGCTCGACTTTTCGCGCAAGGGCATCATCCTCCACGGAACCCTCACCCTCCCGGTGACCAAGGGCACGTACCGGCCCCCGATCTTCGTGCTGGCACACGGCTCCGGGCCGAACGACCGCGATCAGAATGCGCCGGGCGCGCTGGGCGTCAATTACGGGGAGCTGGTGCCGACCTTCAAGCTCCTCGCCGAGGGGCTCGCCCGACACGGCGTCGCCGTCTACCGCTACGACAAGCGGACCTGCTTCGTGGAGAACAGCAACGGCCGCTGCCCCAACCGCTTCGCCGACTACCCCGACCCCGACGGCATCCTGGTCGACGACTTCATCGAGGATCACCGCGCCGCCGTGCGGGCGGTGGCGGCGCTCGAGGAGGTGGACGGCAGCGACGTGACCGTCCTGGGCCTGAGCAAGGGCGCCAATTACGTTCCCCGGCTCTTCGACGAGCAGGGTGTGATCGCCGGCGTGCAGATGGCCGGCAGCGCCCTTCCCGTCGACGAGACCATGGTGCGCCAGCTCCGCGAGTTCGCCGACTACATCCAGGGAATGGGTCCCGCGGCCGCGGAGCAGGCGAAGGCGCTGCGGGCGATGGCCGACAAGTACGAGGCGGGGTTTTCCGCCATCCGAGCCGGCACCTTCGAGGGCGATTCCTTCGAGGGCGGCTCGATCGCGTACTGGCGCAACTGGATGGCCCTCACCGATGCCATCGAGGAGGATTTCAAGGCGGTCGAGGCGCCCATCCTCGTGCTCCAGGGCGAGGTGGACTTCAACGTCCCGACCTACCACTTCGAGCGCTTGCAGACCTGGGCCGACGAGGCCGGGATGGAGAACGCCACCTTTTCCCTCTTCCCCCACACCACCCACACCTTCGTCCGCCTCGCGCCCGACGGCCGAGGCATCGAAGAGCGCTTCTCCTCCGAGGTGCTGCAGGCGATCGTCGACTGGCACCGCAGCCTCGTACGCTGAGCGGCGACCTCAGTGGTGGAGGAGGGGGGCCTCCACCCCTTCGAGCTCGAGCTCGATGACGCGGCGCCAGCGCGCGGCGAGCGAGAGGGTGATGGGGCCGGGGGCGCCGCGGCCGATCCGGTGGCCGTCCACGCGGACGAGGGGGACGATGCCGCGGATGGAGCTGGTGAGGAAGACCTCCTCGGCCTCGAAGAGGTCCCGCGGCCAGAGCACGCGCTCCTCGGTGAAGGGTTCGAGCTCCAGCACGATCTCCCGGGTGATGCCGGGGAGGATGCCGCAGCCGAGGGGCGGCGTGAGGATCCTCCCTCCCTTGACCACGAAGAGGTTGCTCGCGGCGGCCTCGGCGAGGTGGCCCTCGGTGTCGAGGAAGAGGGCCTCGTCGTCGCCGGCGTCCCGGGCCTCGAAGAGGCCGAGGATGCCTTCGGCGTAGCCGAGGAGCTTGTGGCCGCTGCCGGCGGCCTTGTCGTTGCGGCGACCGCTGACGATCCGCGCCGTGAGCTCCCGCGGCGGCGGGGGGATGGGCGCCTGGAGGATGGCGACCGTGGGCGGTCCCGTCTCGATCGGCATCAGGCCGGGCGGGGCGGGGCCGCGGGTCACCGTCACGCGCAGCATCCTCTCCCCGGGGCCGCGCGCCGCCTCGACGATGCGCTCGAGGAGGTCGGGAGGCGTGGTGATGCGCAGCAGGTCCAGCGCGCGGCGCAGGCGATCCACGTGCCGCCGCAAGCGGAAGACCTTGCCGTCCCGGCAGCGCATGGTTTCGAAGGCGCCGTCGCCCAAGGTGAAGCCGCGGTCGTCCGATCGGATCACGCCCGGGCCCCCGCGGCGCTAAGCAGCGCCCGCGCCTTGTGCATGGTCTCCTCCCACTCCTCCTCGGGACGGGACCCGGCGACGATCCCGCTCCCGACGGAAAGATGCAGCAGACCGTCCTCGATGACAAAGGTGCGGATGAGCACGTTGGCGTCGAAGTCGCCGCCGAAGCTCCACCACGCCACGCTGCCGCAGTAGCTCCCCCGCTCGCAGCCCTCGAGCTCGGCGATGATCTCCATGGCCGGTCGCCGAGGCCGTCCGGCGATGGAGGCGGGCGGGAAGAGGGCGCGCAAGAGGTCGAGTGGATCGCGACCGTCTTCGAGCTCGCCCTCCACCACCGAGACGAGGTGCTGCACGCTCGGATGCTTTTCGAGCCGGCAGAACTCCGCGAGTTCGACCCGCCGGCAGGCGCGGGCGAGCTCGTCCATCAGGAGCTCGGCGACCATCCGGTTCTCCCGCCGCTCCTTCTCGCTCCCCAAGAGCTCCTCGGCCAGCCGCCGGTCCTCCGCCTCGTCGCGGCCGCGGGGGCGCGTACCCTTGATCGGCCGGCATTCCACCCGGCCTTTGCGCAGCTGGAAGAAGCGCTCGGGCGAGGCGCTCACCAGCGTGCGCTCGCCGCTCGTGGCGAAGACGGCGAAGGGCGCGGGGTTCTCCGCGCGGAGCCGGACGTAGAGATCCCAAGGATCCTCGCCGCAGGGCGCCGTCAGTCGGTGGGCGAGGTTGAGCTGCTCCACCTCGCCCGCCTCCATGCGCCGAAGGATTCCGCGCACCGCCTCCACGTAGGTCGCGGCGCCCAGGTTGGAGGAGAAGGTCCGGGCGGGCGACGGGCGCGGCGCGGGGAGGGAGGCGTCGCGCAGCCGGCTGCGCACCATCTCGGCCCGTTCGCGCGCGCGGCGCGCCCGCGCGGCGCCCGTCTCGGGAAGGCCGGTGGAGACGAGATAGGCGCGGTCACGGACGTGGTCCCAGGCGATCGCCCAGTCGTAAAGGCCGAAGCGGAAGTGCGGGCCCGCGCCGCCGGACCAGTCGTAATCGATCCGCCCGATCGCACCCCCCTGGAACGGGGGAAGCCCTTCGCGCGCGGGCTCGGCGTGCGCGCCCATCCGTGCGCGCAGCTCGTCGGGATCGTGGAGGACCTCCCAGGGATCGGCCACGAGGTAGGAGTGGGTGCCGTCGCGGGCGCTGTCGAGGAAATGGAGGTCGGGAAGATCCCGCAACCTCGCGCAGGCCGCGAGCGGGTGGGGAGGGGGGGAGAGCTCCTCGATGTGCACCATGGTCCGCCCGGGGTGAGTTTCGCGCTACCCTAAATGCACCTGGAGGGTCTCGTGAAGCGTTTCCTGCTCTGTCTGGCGGCGATTTCGCTTTCCGGCTGCGCCGGCGAATCGCAGCGCTGTCCCGAAGGGGAGGTGTGGGACGACTTCGCCCGAGGCTGTGCCGAAAAGCTTCCCGACCGTTCGACGCGGGGCAGCGCGTGGAGCCCGGGAACCCGCGCCTTCGAAGAAGCGACCACGCGCTGGGGCCTCGACGCGCTCGGCGTGGAAGGGGTGCGGCTTTCGGTGGCCGACGTGGACGACGACGGCTGGCCGGACCTCTCGGTGCGCAAGGCGGGCTCGCTGCGCGACGACTTCCGCCCCGGCGGGACGCGCGCGACGTGGCTTTTGCGCAACCGCGAGGGGCGCGGCTTCGAGGACGTCACCCGCGCCTCGGGCTTCGTGGCGTCACGCTCGGGCGATCCCGAGCTCGGGCGACCGGTGGAGGTGGTGGTCTTCGCCGACGTGAACAACGACGGGGCCGTGGATGCCTTCACCGGGACGAGCGCCGTTTTTGGCGAGGACACCTCCGAGCTGATGATCAACGATGGCAGCGGAAACTTCGGCTTCGCCTCGGTGAGTTTTCTGGCGCGCGATCCGGCGCGGGGCACGACGGTGGGCGCCGCCACGTTCCTCGACGCGGACCTCGATGGCTGGATCGATCTCTTCGTCGGCTACGGACTGGGCGGAGGCCACGGCCAGGACCG
>DATGOH010000149.1:0-3220 GCA_035306165.1 Ferdinandcohnia sp. | reverse complement strand
CCGCTCCAGGGCGCGCTCGACGCGGTCCTCGGTGCGCTGCGCAGTGGCGGCCCGATCCTCGCCGGCGTCGCGGCGCTCTCGGCTGGCATTGGCCTCCTCGTGACGAAGATCAAAGAGGCCCGCCAGGAGTCCGAGCGCCTCGGCGCGCTGGAGAAGGTCGCCGGCATCAGCCGTCGCGAGGTCGACGAACTCCGAGCGAGCCTGGCTGACGCAGGCGTGCAGCTTTCGCGCATGGACGCTGCAGCTCTCGCGCGGGTGGCCCAGGCGGCCAAGATCTCGCGGGAGGAGCTCGAGGCGAACGCCGAGGCCATCCAGGCCCTCGCGACGCTCGACGGCATTACCTTCGAGAGCGCGGCGAAGCGGTTCTTCGAGGACCTGGCGGCGAGCGCGGCCAAGGTGCGAGAGGGGATCTCCCGCGTCCGCGATGCGCTCGAGGGGGTGCGCGGGCTCGCGCCTGACCCTGCGCTCGAGGCCGGCGAGGAGAGCTTGCGGCTGCTCCTCGAGCAGGAACGTCAGCTCGAGGAGATCGTCGAGCAGCGTCGGCAGGAAGCGATCATCGCCGAGGAGGCATGGGTCCGAAACCGGGCGGCGGGGCGGACCGAGCATGAAGCCTACCTGACCGCGAAGGCGCGTCTGGAAGCCACGCAGGCGGAGCTCGCGGCCGTGCGCCAGCAGATCGCGGCGGCCGAAGATCTCCTCGTCCAGTACCAGCTCGAGAAGGACGCAAAGGAGGCCGCCAAGAAGGCCGAGCAGGAGAGGAAGCAGCTCGAGGAGGCACGGCAGAAGGCCGCGGAGAAGGCGGCCCAGCGCGAACGCCAGTCCATCGATACGGCGATTGAGGCCGCGAAACTTCGGCGCGATCAGGAGGCGGTCGTCCAGCTTCAGATGGAACGACGCCTCAAGCTGATCGATGAGCTGGCGAAGAAGGAGCTGATCACGGAGCAGGACGCCGCGATCGAGCGGGTCATCGCCCAGGAGCAGGCCGAGCGGGCGCGCCTGGAGATCGTGCGCGAGCGGCAGCGCAAGGAAGAGGACCTCGAGCTGCAGCACCGGGCCAGGATGGCGGCGGTGACGAAGAGCCGCCTCGACGATCTCCAGGTGGCGATGGACCAGGAGCTCGCCCTCGTGGAACGGGCGCTCGAGGACGAGGTCATCCAGGTCGAGGAGGCCGAGCGCCGCAAGGCCCTCATCCGCGAGTACTACGCCGCGCAGAGGAAGCGGACCGCGGAGGAGGAGGCGCGGGAGGCCGCCAGGCGTGAACAGGCGGCCGCCGACAAGCAGGAGCGCGAGCTCGCCACCGCGTACAGCCTGGGCTTCAGTGCGGCCGCCTCGCTCGCCCAGGGCCTACGGGAGGGCCTCGAACAGGGCGAGACGAGGGCCATCCTGCGGGGTCTCCTGGGCGCCCTGGCCCTTGTGGCCACCCTTGCCGGCGGCCCGGCCATCGGAGCGGCGGTGGGCGGGCTGGCGACGCTCTTCGCCGGATTCTTTTCCGAGGGCGGCATGATCCGAGGCCCTCGCTCGACGCGGCGGGATAACCTGCTCGTGGCGGCGGAGGACGGCGAGTTCATCGTCAACCGGGAGGCGACGCGCCGCCACCGCGGCTTGTTAGAGGCCATCAACAGCGGGCGTCTCCCAGCCTTCGCCGGGGCATTCGCCGGCGGGGGCCTGGTGGGTGCGGCGGCATCAGGGACGGGGGGCGCCCCCGTGCAGATCTTCGTGGCTGCCATGGACCCCCAGCAGACCGCGGACGTGCTGGCCCATCGCATCGAGCCTGCGCAGCGCCTGCGCGGCATGACGCGGCAGGATGAGGCGCTGATCGCCCAGGCGAGGACGCGGATCGTCCGGCGCACGGGGAGGCGGCGCTGATGCTGTGGCTCGCATCGAGAGACAGCCTCTACGAGGCCGCCGGCGCGCCGTGGCCGACCTCCTTGCCGATCGCCGAGCGGGCGGTCCTCTTCGATGGGCTGGCCGCCAAGAGGCTCGGCTGGAACTCGAACCTCTTCAGCCTGCAGATCCCCATCCCTGCGTCTACCATCCGAGTGATCGGAGTCGCCGGGTGGTCCGTCAACCGGCCGCTGACTGCCGCGGAGGCGGGGGTGCGGATCGGCAGCACGTGGCAGCCGAGGCAGCCGCTCGTGATCGATGGGACGACGGCAGCGATCGTGCTCGACGAGCAGGCCACCGGGGTGCAGTACCTATTCGGGACGGGCGTGTCCGGCACGGAGATGACCTTCGGGGAGATCTTCTTCGGGGCGGGGACGCCGCTACCTGACCCGTCCTCGGTCGAGTTGGTGACCGAGGTTCCGACCATCGTCAACGGCGACTTCGCCGTCCGCGTGGGGCTGCCGCGCCGCGAGGTGCGCATGGCCTGGCCGCCGCAGGAGAGCCGCGCGATCGAGGACTGGGTCCGCACCTACGGGGGCGAGACGGGTCTGCTCTGGGTCGACGGGAGGCCATTCTTTGGCCGCCTCGGGACGACGGTCTCGAGCCTCCGCACGATCGAGCATGACTACCTCGAGCTGGCCTCGGTCTCGCTGGTGGAGGTGGCAGGGGGATCGCTGTGGTGATGCTGCCGATCGTCGGGGAGGATGGACGGCCGCTGTACCGGCGGCCGCGCGAGCTCATCCGTCCCGAGCTCTCGCACGCCCTGGGGGCATGGCAGCGTGGCATCGGCGAGGCGATCGCTGCGGAGCATGCGCCCGGAGGCGCCCACGAGGGGATGCGCTTCCCCAAGGCGGCCATCTGGGTCAAGAACTTCCTGACCACCGGATCGATTCATCCCGGCTCGGTGATCGGCACGGAGCAGGCGGTCCATGGGGTAAACTGCGAGTACACCTTCCGCGGCAACATCGGCGGCTTCTGGGTGGGAGAACCGCAGTTCTACCACGGGGTCCCTGGACGAATGGCGCTGCTCAACTCGCTCTGGGAGGACATCGATCTCGAGAGGCAGTGGGAGATCTCCGACGACACGCTCGTTCTCCGATTCCGCTTGTCGGGGCTTTTCGTCCCGGGGTCTTTCGGAGTCGTCTTCTACTATTGACCTATGCTCCCAGCCCTTCCGAACACCCTCTTCGTCCAGGGCGAGCCGATGCGCGCGGGCGCCTGGAATCGGCTCGTCGACGCCTCGGTGGAGATGCGGGAGGTGTGGGGCGCCGAGCACCTCGACGGCGAGCGCCACGCCTCCGCTCGTCTCGAGAGCGCTGCGCTCCTCCTCGAGTGG
>DATGOH010000148.1:0-4196 GCA_035306165.1 Ferdinandcohnia sp. | reverse complement strand
CGTTCTCGTGTTCAAACCCTCCGGCATCTTCGGTCGGGCGGTGACGGAGAAGGTATGAAGGGCCGGGCTGCCAGCGGATGGGCGTGGGCGTTCCTGGGCCTCCCCCTCTTTGGCCTGCTGGGCTGGCTCCTCCCCTCCCACACCGAGAGCTACTTCATGTACGTGGTGGGGCTGGCGGGCATCAACGTGATCCTCGCCGTCTCGCTCCACATCGTCTGCGGCCTGACCGGCCAGTTCTCCCTCGGCCACGCGGGCTTCATGGCGGTCGGCGGATACACCGCCGCGCTCTTCGGTACCAAGGTCATCGCCGAATACAAACTCCTCTACCTCTCGGAGCCCGCTTCCGACACCATCCTCTTTCTTTTCGCCACCCTCCTCGGCGGTACCGCCGCGGCCATCGCCGGTCTGCTCGTCGGCCTGCCCTCGCTCAGGCTGCGCGGCGACTACCTGGCCATCGTGACGCTGGGATTCGCCGAGATCATCCGCGTCGTGATCGAGAACGTGGAGACGCTCGGCGCCGCCACGGGCCTCGTGGGGATCCCCCCGCTCACGAATTTGTTTTGGATTTTCTTCTGGGCCGGAACGACCGTTCTCTACGCCAAGCGCCTGCAGGAGAGCACGCACGGCCGCGCCCTGCTCGCGATCCGCGAGGACGAAATCGCCGCGGAGGCGGTGGGCGTGGACACCACGGGCTACAAGGTGCGCGCCTTCGTGGCCTCCTCCTTCTTCGCCGGCGTCGCGGGCGCACTGCTCGGCTACTACCTCACGATCCTCACGCCGAAGGACTTCATCTTCCTGCGCTCGGTGGAGGTGGTGGTGATGGTCGTGCTCGGCGGGATGGGTTCCGCCTCGGGTGCCGTGCTCGCCGCCATCCTCCTCACCGCCCTGCCCGAAGCGCTGCGTCCGCTGCGCGAACACACGGGCGTGGATCTGCGCATGGTGATCTACGCGGCGCTCCTTTTGGCGATGATGCTCCTCCGTCCCCACGGCATGCTCGGCCGCCGCGAGCTGTGGAGTCTGCGCAGGCGCAAGACCGCCCCGCAGCCGGAGGTCGCGCCATGACCCCCGTGCTCCACGCCCGCAAGGTCTCCATCCGTTTCGGCGGCCTGCTCGCGCTCACCGATTTCGATCTCGCCATCGCGCCGGGCGAGCTCGTGGGCCTCATCGGCCCGAACGGTGCAGGAAAGACCACCGCGTTCAACGTGCTCACCGGCATCTATCGGCCCACCTCGGGCGAGGTCGCCATCGGCGGCACGGTCGTCAATGGGAAGCGGCCGAGCCAGATCGCGCGCATGGGCCTCGCACGCACCTTCCAGAACATCCGCCTCTTCAAGGACCTCACCGTCTTCGACAACGTGCGGATCGCCTGTCACCAGCGGGCGCGCGCCGGATGGCTGCGCAGCCTCCTGCCGACGCCCTTCGCGCTCGGCGAGGAAGAGGAGATGGCCCGCTGCGCGCAGGAGGAGCTCGAGCGGATGGGTCTGTGGGAGCGGCGCGACGAACTCGCCCGCAACCTGCCCTACGGTGAGCAGCGGCGCCTGGAGATCGCGCGCGCCCTCGCGATGCGACCGCGCTGCCTGCTCCTCGACGAGCCAGCGGCGGGCATGAACAGCACCGAGAAGGTGCAGCTCATGGAACTCATCCGCGCAATCCGAGACGACCTCCGGATCGCCATCCTGCTCATCGAGCACGACATGCGGCTGGTCATGGGGATCTGCGAGCGCCTCGTCGTTCTGGACCACGGAAAGCGGATCGCCGAGGGAACGCCCGACGAGGTGCGCCGGGATCCGCGCGTGATCGAGGCCTACCTCGGCAGCCAGGCGTCGACCGTGGCGCAGGAGGCGGGAGCGTGAGCGCGCCGCTCTTGCAGCTTCGGGGGGTATGCGCCCACTACGGGCCCATCCAGGCGCTGCACGGGATCTCCCTCGAACTTCGCGAGGGGGAGATCGTCGCGCTCATCGGTGCCAACGGGGCCGGCAAGACCACCACCCTGCGCACCGTCTCCGGCATGCTCCCCGCCAGCGCCGGCTCGATCCTCTTCGACGGCGAGGAGATCGCCGGACGCCCCGCGCACCGCATCGTGGCGAAGGGCCTGGCCCACGCCCCGGAGGGCCGCGGCATCTTCCTCAACCTCACCGTGCGGGAAAACCTCGAGCTCGGCGCCTTCCTCCGCCGCGACGAGGAAGCCGTCGAACGGGACCGCGAGTACGCGCTCGGCCTTTTCCCGCGGCTGCGCGAGCGCATCGACCAGGTGGCCGGCACGCTCTCCGGCGGCGAGCAGCAGATGATCGCGATCGCCCGCGCGCTGATGAGCGCGCCGCGCCTCCTCTTGCTCGACGAGCCCTCGCTCGGCCTTGCACCCCGCATCGTCGAGCGGATCTTCGAGGCGCTCGTCGAGGTGAACCGCCGCGGAACGTCACTCCTGCTCGTGGAGCAAAACGCCGCCCTCGCGCTCCAAATGGCCGACCGCGCCTACGTGCTCGAAACGGGCTCCATCATCCTCGAGGGCACCGGCAAGGAACTCCTCGCCTCGCCGGAGGTCCGCCGCGCCTATCTCGGCGGCTGAGTGGCCGCTCGGAAAGTCCCCCACCGGAGAGCCTCCGCCGCTTCCGCCCACCCGATACTAGGGATATCCCCAGTTTCCGATACATTGCGTCCGTGCGAAAACGGACGGTGGAAAAGGGGGAGGAAGCGCTCGGGGGATGGTTGGGCGCCGGGCCAGCCGGCCCGGCGCCCATTCGTTACCATCGCCTACGCCGGCGAGGAGCCCGTCCTGCAGGAGGCCGTGCCCCTCGTACGCGAACTCCTCGAGTCGGAGCAGGCGATCGCCTATCGGATGTTCCCCTCCGAGCGGGCCGCCTTCGAACTCGACTTCGCTTTCACCGCGGGCATGGGTCCGACCGAGCGCGTCCGCAAGGTGGCCGAGCCTTTCCTGGCGCGCGCACGCGGCCCGGTCACGCTCTACCGCATCCCCACGCCCCGCCCCGAGGAGCGCAACGTCATCCACTGGGCGAAGACACCCGAGGAGCGGCGCACCTACGAAGCGGCGCCGATCGTCCGGGGGCTGTACCCCGCACTCGGCCTGGCCGGCCAGGACCAGATCCGCGTCGTCCTCTGCGACGGACCGCACCTGCTCGCCTGGCTCGGCGCCTTCCGCCTCGAGCGCTACGGCGAGCGCGAGGCCGAGCGGCTGGCGCTCGTGGTCGAGCCGCTCGTGCGGCGGCTCCGCCTCGAGGAACGCCTCCGCCAGCTCGGCCTCCGGAGCACGGCGCTCGACGTCGCCCTGGAGGCCCTCGGCGTCCCCGCATTCCTCATCGATCACCGTGGACGGGTCGCCCACGCCAATACCGCGGGGCGGTCCCTCCTCGCCGACGAGCGCCACGCCTTGGTCGAGCGGGCGAAAGGACCGGGAGCGGACCCGCGGTTCCAGCTCTGGCGCATCCAGGCCGACGGCCTCCCTCCCCACCATCTCCTGGTCGCCTCGCCCAAACGTGCCGTCGAGCGCAAGCTCGCGGCCTTCGTGCAGAGGTGGAAGCTCACTTCGCGCCAGGTCGAGGTGCTGCTCGCCCTGCTCGAGGGAAAGCCCAACAAGCAGATCGCGGCCGAGCTGGGCGTCCGCGAGGGGACGGTGGAGTTCCACGTCACCGGGCTCCTGCGAAAGGTGGACGCGACCAACCGCTCCGAGCTCGCCGCGATCTTCTGGTCCGACGACGCCGAACCCTGAGCCCGCCGGGTGGCCCCCCGGCGGCCCTCACTCCACCGAGATCTCGAAGGCCCCGCCGCCCACCGCGCCGTCGACCACGATGTAATAGGTCCCGTCCTCCGGCGCGGTGAAGGGCAGCACCTCCTCTCCGCCCTTGAGCGCAGCGTCGCGACCCGCGAGGCAGGCGGCATCCGCATCACAAGCCGGCCGGACGTACACGGCCACGTCGTAGTCCGGCGCCGGCGCCACGCGAATCGTGATCGTCTGCCCCGCGAGAAGGTCCACGGCGTAAAAGACGTCGTGCCCACCGAGCAGATAGCCGGTGCAGCTCTGCCCCAGCGGATACGCGCTGTCGTCGTGGGCCCAGGTCGTGTCGCCGGCGATCGGGGCGCTCGTGAGGATGGGCGTGGCGTCCTCGCACCGATCGTTTTCCGGCGTGTGGACGATCTTCACGCCGAGGTCGAAGTCGGCGCCCCGCCCCGAAGCGGCGAGG
>DATGOH010000147.1:0-10452 GCA_035306165.1 Ferdinandcohnia sp. | reverse complement strand
GGCGCGCGACCTGGCGATCGAGGACGTGCGCGTGGAGGATTTCGCCTTCGTGCGCAACACGGTGGAGGTGGAGGTCGCGATCGCCGCGAGCGGGATGGGACCGCTCGAGGTGCCCGTGGTGCTCGAGCAGGAAGGGGAGGTGGTGGCGCTGAAGACGGTCTCGCTCGGCGCGGGTGACCAGCGGCGAAAGGTGAAGCTCGCCTTCGTTCCCGACCGCATCGGCGACTTCGTCTACACCGTTTCCGTTCCGGTCTACGAGGGCGAGGCGACGGGAGACAACAACGCCGAGAGCTTCGTGCTCAAGGTGATCCGCGACCGCGTGCGCGTGCTGCACGTGGTCGGCCGCCCCTCGTGGGATCAGCGCTTCCTGCGCACGCACCTGACGAGCGATCCCAACGTGGATCTCGTCTCCTTCTACATCCTCCGCACCCACCAGGATCAGCCGCGCGCGCCGGAGACCGAGCTCTCGCTCATCCCCTTCCCGGTGGAGGAGATCTTCGAGAAGCAGCTCTGGAGTTTCGACCTGGTCGTCTTCCAGAACTTCAACTACCGGCCCTACCGCATGGATCGCTACCTCCCCAACCTCCGCCGCTACGTGGAGGAGGGCGGCGCCTTCGTGATGATCGGCGGCGAGCAATCCTTCGGCGAGGGCGGCTACGACCAGAGCCCCATCGCCGACATCCTCCCGGTGGAGGCGGTCGGCGCGGCGCCGAACGAGGCGCCGTTCCGTCCGCGGCTGACGGAGGCGGGGTTCCGCCATCCGATCACGCAGGTCGCGCCGGACGCGGAGAGCACGCGCGCGCAGTGGGAGGCGCTCCCCGACCTGCCGGGCATCAACGTGACGCGGGCGCGCCCGGGCGCGCAGGTGCTCGTCGACCATCCCCACGCGGTGGCCGGCGGCGAGAACGCGCCGGTGGTGGCGGTGGCGGAGATCGGCCGCGGGCGCACGATGGCGGTGACGACGGACGGCACCTGGTATTGGGCGATGCCCGCCGCGAAGGGCGGCGAGACCTCCCGGACCTACGAGCGCTTCTGGGCGCAAGCGATCCGCTGGCTCGTCCGCGACCCGGACCTCACCCAGGTGCGCGTGCAGGCGGTGCAGCGGCGGGTCGCGCCCCATGCGCCGCTCGCCGCAATGGTCTCGGCGCGCCGCGCCGACTACGCCCCCGCCGCCGGCGCGCTGGTCCACGCCGAGCTCTTCGATGCCGCCACGGGCGAGAAGATCGACGAGCGGCGGTTGCAGACCGACGCGGAGGGCGTGGCGCGGGTCGAGTTCGGGCCGGCCGCGGTGGGCGCGTACAAGGTGGTCGCGCGGGCGGAGGAGAACGGCGCCGAACTCGGCCGCGGCCAGGACGTGATCGCGGTGCGCGCCACCACGCCCGAGCGGAGCGAGGTGCGCGCGCGCCCCGTCCTTTTGCGCGAGGTCGCCGCCGCAACCGGCGGGCAGGCCGTGGCGAGCGCGGATCGCAAGCTGCCGGCGCTCGGCCTGCTCGAGCCCGAGGTGGTGGAGGTGGGCCGCTCCGAGGATCGCCCCATCTGGGATCGCTTCTGGCCCGTGCTGCTGCTCGCGCTCGCGCTCGGCGGCGAGTGGGTGCTCCGCCGCCGTTGGGGCTACTTCTGAACCGGGCCCGTTCGGCGGCGCGCGCAGGCCGAGGCGCTCAGGCTTGTAGGCCCTCGGGATCGGCGAGCGAGACGTACTCGATCGCGCTCGACTCCACGATGGGCGGGATGGGCTCGCGCTCCACGCCCTCGGGCAAGGGGAGGTCCACCACGAGCGCGCGGCGGTCGGGGTGGATGCGGCGCAGCACCGGTAGCGCCACGTTGAAGACGGGCCGACCGTCGGGGGTCCGGCCGCGCAGCGTGCCGTGGTGGGCGTGCCCGTGGAAGGCCACCGTCACCTCTTGGGCGTCGATGGCCTCGCCGAGCTTGGAGCTGCCGAGGAAGGCCATGATCTCGGGCGATTCACCTCGGCACGTTTCGACGATGGGCGCGTAGTGCGTCAGGGCGATCTTCAGCACCGCGTCCACGCGCGAGAGCGCGCCCTCGAGCGCCAGCGACTCGTTGATCGTCTCCATGACGAAGGCCTTGATCGCCTCCTCGCCGAAGGGCTGGAGCTGGGTGCGACCGAAACCGCCCGCGAAACCCTTCACGCCCGCCACGCCCACGAGGCCGCCCTTGCGCTTGTAGCGGTCTCCGTCGAGGACCTGGATCCGTCCCTCCTGGAGGATCTCGACCACCTCGTCGCGCTTGCCGGAGTCGAGGTCGTGGTTGCCGAGCACCGCGACGATCGGCGCGTGCAGATCGGCGAGCGAGTCGGCGAGCAGCCGCGCTTCCTCGGGCCTTCCCTGGTCGGTGAGGTCGCCGCCGAGCAGAACGAGGTCCACGGACTGCTCGTTCACCGCCTTGACCAGGCGCTGGAAGTTGTCCTTGCGGCCCAGCCGGCAGTGGAGATCAGCCACCGCCGCGATCCGGACCCTCGCGGTAGTGGTCACGGAAGTTCTTCACCTCCACGATGCGCGCGTCGTCGAAGCCCCAGTGGTCGAGATCGATGCGGTATTGGGATTTGGAAAGGAGCGTGCCCCGGCAGAGCGCGGCCTTCTCCGGCTCGTTCTCCAGCGACTGGGCGCGCGCGAGCAGTTCGCGCCAGACCCACTCGGGAACGCGATCGCGATGGCCCGGGTAGGCGAAGCGATACAGCACCAGGTGCGAGAAGAGCACCGGCCAGTGCTCGCCGAAGCGCCAGAGCAGATGCTCCCAGTCCATCTGGTCGCCGCGCACGAAGACGATGTGGTTGACGTCGGCGCCGTCGTAGCGCTCCCGCTCCGCCACGAAGGCCTTCGACCAGATCATCTCCTCGGGCGGCGCCACCGAGACGGGCAGGCCGTGGATCACGTACGACTCGGCGCGCTCGAACCAGATGTCGTCCACCTCCGCAATGCCGTTTCCGGAGCAGAAGATCAGGTCGGCGAAGTAGGCGTTGGAGGCGTGGGCCTTCGCGATCCACACCGGGTCCACCATCTCGGTGCGGAAGTTCACCGCTTCGAGCGCCTCCCGCGCCCGCTGCACGTCCTGGCGGCGCAGGAAGATGTCCAGGTCCTTGGTCTGCCGGTAGAGTCCCGTGTAGGCGTGCAGGGCGTAGGCTCCCGCCACCACGAAGGGGATCTCCGCCGCCTGTAGGGTGGTGAAGGCGAGCAGATGCGCCCCCCGCTCCATGGGCGAACGCCGATCCACGTCCATGGAGGACGCCACCCCCTTTGCGGGGTCTTCCCGGTCGATGCGATTCCCCACCTTCGGTCAAAGCTAAGGCCCGAGCGAGGGTGGTGCAGCACGCCCGTTTACAAGCGCGCACCCGCTGCTATCCTCCGCGGCCCTCCATGCTCGACCTCTCCCACCTCAACCCGGCGCAGCGCCAGGCCGTGCTCCATACGGAGGGCCCGCTCCTCGTCCTCGCGGGGGCGGGTTCGGGCAAGACGCGGGTGATCGTCCACCGCATCGCCCACCTGCTCGAAAAGGGCGTCCCCGCCTCGGCGATCCTGGCCGTGACGTTCACCAACAAGGCGGCCGCGGAGATGAAGGGGAGGGTGGAGCAGCTCGTCTCGCGGCGCCGCGCGAAGGATTTGACGGTCGGCACCTTCCACGCCTTCGGGCTGGAGCTCTTGCGTCAGGAGCACGCGCGCTTCGGCTACCCGCGCCAGATCACCATCGCGGACACGGGCGATCAGATCGCGCTCGTGCGGCGCGCGATGCGGCAGGTGCGGGTGGACGACCGCAGCTTCGACGCGCGCCGCGTACTCGCCCTCATCTCCTTCGCCAAGGGCGCGGGCGTGGAGCCGGGCGGCCCGCTCCGGCCGGAAGGCGCGTGGGCGCCCTTCGGGGAGGAGTACGACCTCGTGGCCGAGGAGGTCTACCCGCGCTACGAGCAGGCGTTGCGCGCGATGGCGATGGTCGATTTCGACGACCTCATCCGCATCCCGATCGCGCTGCTCCGCGACCACGCGGAGCTGCGCGAGGACCTGCACGACCGCTACCGCTACATCCTGGTGGACGAGTACCAGGACACCAACCGCGCGCAGCTCGAACTGTTGAAGCTCCTCGGTCTGCCGCGCGGCAACGTCTGCGCGGTGGGCGACGACGACCAGGCCATCTACGGCTTCCGCGGCGCGGAGGTGAAGAACATCCTCCGCTTCCACGTGCACTTTCCCGGAGCGGTGGAGGTGCGGCTCGAGCAGAACTACCGCTCCACGGGCAACATCCTCGCCTGCGCGAACGCCGTCATCCGCGGCAACGAGGACCGCAAGCAAAAGACCCTGTTCACCACCTCGGGGGCAGGAAAGAAGGTGGCGGTGGTCGCCTGCCCCGACGAGGACGCCGAGGCGCGCTACGTGGCGCAGCGCATCCGTGCCTCCATCGCCTCCGGCCGTCGGCCGGGCGACCACGCCATTCTCTATCGGACCAACCTGCAGTCGCGGCCCTTCGAGGAGGCGCTGCGCGCGGAGGGGATCGCGTACGAGGTGGTGGGCGGCACGGAGTTCTTCGACCGCCGCGAGGTCAAGGACCTGCTGGCCTACCTGCGGGTCTTCGCCAACCCGGCCGACGAGGTCTCGCTGCTACGCATCGTGAACTTCCCGGCGCGGGGCATCGGCGACGCCACGGTGGAGAAGGTGCGCCACCGCGCGACGACCCGCGGCATCCCGCTCTTCGAGGCGTTCCGGCGTGCGGCGCAGGGGGAGTGGGAGGAGCTCGAAGGCGCGGCGCCCCGGCTGCAGGCCTTCGTGGAGCTCGTCGAGCGCTACGCCGCCCGCATCCAGAAGGAGCGCGCCTCCACCGTGGCCCGCGACCTGATGGAGGAGGTGGATCTCGAGGGGGCGGTGCGCGCCCAGGTGGCCTCCGCCGAGGCGGCGACCGCGCGGATCGCCACCCTGCACGAGACGGTGCGCTCGCTCGAGCGCTACGAGGCCCGGGAGGGCCGCAAGGCCAGCCTCTCGCAGTACCTCGCCCAGCTCGCCCTCGACCGGCGCGAGGAGGAGGAGCGCGAGCTGCCCGGCCATCGGGTGATCCTGATGACCCTCCACGCCGCCAAGGGGCTGGAGTTTCCGCTGGTGTTTTTGGTGGGGCTGGAGGAGGACCTGTTGCCCCACAAGGGCATCCAGGGCGCGCCCCAGGACCTGCCGGAGGAGCGGAGGCTCGCCTACGTGGGCATCACGCGGGCGCGCGAGGAGCTGGTCATCACCCGCAGCAAGACGCGGATGCAGCGCGGCCGGGCGATCGTCCGCACGCCTTCGCGGTTTTTGCTGGACCTTCCGGAGGAGGCGATCGAGGCGATCGACCTCGAGGAGCCCACCCCGGAGTCGGAGGCGCGCAGCGAGACCTTTTTCGGCGAACTGCTGGCGATGCTGCAGAAGGGGGGATGATGGCCGGCCCGAGGGAGGCGACGGGCTTGACAGCGGGGGCGGGATGCCCTAGGAACCCGCACTTCCCGGGGACGGGAGTTTTCCGTCCCCCGAGCGTTTTTCAGGTGGAGCCCAATCCCATGAAGACCCACAGCGCCCGGAAGAGCGAGATCCACCGGAAGTGGTTCGTGGTGGACGCCGAGAACGCGGTCCTCGGTCGCATGGCCTCTCAGGTGGCCTCGATCCTCAAGGGCAAGCACAAGCCGCTCTACACGCCTTCGATGGACACCGGCGACTTCGTGATCGTCGTCAATGCCGACAAGGTGAAGTTGACCGGCAACAAGGAAACCGACAAGAAGTACTACCGGGTCGGCCTGCAGGGTAAGCCCGGCTCGCTGAAGGTCGCGACGGCCGAGGAGCTGCGCGCGCGGCGTCCCGAGGATCTGGTGAAGAACGCCGTGCGGCGCATGCTTCCCCGTTCGCCGCTCGGCCGCCAGATGTTCAGCAAGCTGAAGGTCTACGCCGGGCCGAACCATCCCCACGAGGCCCAGAAGCCGCAGGTCCTCGAGTTGCAGGCTTGATAGGGATTCCCATGGCAAACGAGCAGCGAGTCTACGCAACCGGGCGCCGCAAGGAGGCGGTGGCCCGCGTCTGGTTGCAGCCGGGCGAGGGCAAGATCACCATCAACGACCGCGATCTGCATGAGTACTTCGGTCGCGAGACGACCAAGATGATCCTCATGCAGCCCCTCGAGCTCACGGATCTCCGGGGCAAGGTCGACGTTTGGGTGAACGTCGGCGGCGGCGGGCTCTCCGGCCAGGCCGGCGCCATCCGGCACGGCATCAGCCGCGCCCTCACCAAGCTCGACCCGGAGCTGCGCGGCACCCTGAAGAAGGCCGGCTTCCTCACCCGCGACGCGCGCCGCGTGGAGCGGAAGAAGTACGGGCAGCCGGGGGCGCGCAAGCGGTTCCAGTTCTCCAAGCGCTGAGGCGGACGCCGCGGGCGGGCGCCGCATACGGGGTTGCGGCCGGCGTGCTCGTCGCTCGCTCACTCCGACGTACGTTCGAGTACGCCTCCGTTCGCTCGCTTTTGCGCTGCCGCCCTCGCCGATCGTCTGCGGCGTCCGCGGCCACGGTATCCCGTTCGTGGCTGCGGTTGCCGTTCTCGGCGACCGCCGGCGGCGGCCGCAGGCACGACGTCGGGTGCGCGGGCGGTGTGCGGGCGGCGCTCCCTCCGATCCGAGAGGCCGTGCGCGGAAGGCGCGCGGCCTCTTTGTGTGATCCCCGACGTTCGGGCGCCGCAGCGGCTGCTGGGAGCGTTCGTTTAGGAGACGGCCGAAAGGTCGTCTGCTAGTCTGCCCTTCGGCATGGAACTGAACGAAATCCTTCAGGTCGCCCTGCGGGGCGGCGCATCGGACATCCACCTCAAGTCCGGTCTTCCCCCGATCTTCCGCGTCGACGGATCGCTCTTTCCGCTCAAGGACGCGCAGCGGCTGGCGCCCGAGGACATCGCCCGGATGATCCAGGCGATCATGAACGACAACCAGCGCCAGAAGTTCCGCCAGACCAACGAGTGCGATCTCGCCTACGGCGTTCCGGGACTCGGCCGCTTCCGCGTCAACGTCTTCCAGCTGCGCGGGACCATCGGCGCGGTCTTCCGGGTGATCCCGTTCCGGATCCAGACCATCGAGCAACTCACGCTTCCGAAGGTGATCGAGAAGATCGCCATGGAGCCGCGCGGCCTGGTGCTCGTCACCGGAACGACGGGCTCGGGCAAGTCGACCACGCTGGCGGCGATGATCGAGCACATCAACCAAAACGCCACGCGGCACATCATGACGATCGAGGATCCGATCGAGTTCTTGATCCGCGACAAGCGCTCGATCATCAACCAGCGCGAGGTGGGCGTGGACACCCAGAGCTTCGCCCAGGCCCTCAAGAGCGCGCTGCGCCAGGATCCCGACGTCATCCTCGTGGGCGAGATGCGCGACCTGGAGACGATCGGTACGGCGCTCACGGCGGCGGAGACGGGCCACCTCGTCATGTCCACGTTGCACACGGTGGACGCGACCGAGACGATCAACCGCATCATCTCGGCCTTCCCCCCGCACCAGCAGCAGCAGGTGCGCCTGCAGCTCGCCTCGGTGCTGCGCGCGGTGATCTCGCAGCGCCTGGTTCCGCGCGCGGACGGCAAGGGGCGCGTCCCCGCCGTGGAGGTGCTCGTCTGCACGGCGCGCGTGCGCGAGCTCATCGAGGATCCGGAGCGGACGAAGGAGATCGTCAACGCGATCGAGGACGGTCACCACTCCTACGGGATGCAGACCTTCGACCAGTCGCTCATGCAGCTTCTGCGCGCGGGGTTGGTCACGCAGGACGAGGCGATCAAGCAGGCGTCGAACCGCGACGACTTCCTCCTCAAGCTCTCGGGCATCGACACCTCCGCGGACGCGAAGTGGGACGCCTTCGGCGGGGGCGAGAACGTCGCGTCGCCCCAGCCCTCGGAGCAGAAGACCGAGATCCCGATCGAGCGCTTCTGAGCCGGCGCGGTGGCCTCCGGCACCGAGCGCCGCCCCCGCGCCGCGCACCCGGCGCGGTGCGGCCGGCTCGGGTGGCGCGTTGCGTTGACCCGGGCCGGGCAGGGCAGTAGAGGAGAGCCATGCGATATTGGCCCGTGGCGGCGATCCTCCTGGGCGCGTGCGCGACGACCGGGACCGGGGCGCCGACCTCCTACACGGAAAGCGCGCAGGCCCTCTACGAACGTGGGCTCGACGAGCTGGACGCCCACAACTACGAGCAGGCGATCATCACCTTCGAGCAGGTGCGCACGCGCTTCCCCTACTCGTCCTACGCGGCGCTGGCCGAGCTGGCCATCGCCGACACGGAGTTCGAGCGGGGGCGCTACTTCGAGGCGATCGACGCCTACGAGGCCTTCGTCCGCTTCCACCCGACGCACCCGCGGCTGGACTACGCCTCCTACCGCATCGTGGAGGCACACCGGCATACATTGCCTTCCTCCTTTTTCATCTTCCCGCCGGTTTCCGAGCGCGATCCGACCACGGTGCTTGCCACGCTGCAGGCCGCGAACGCCTTCCTCGATCGCTTCTCCGAGAGCGAGTACGCGGAAAGGGCCCGCGCCATCCGGCGCGAGATGCTGGACATCCTCGCCCGCCACGAACTCGCGGTGGCGCGCTTCCACGAAAAGCGCGGCAAGTGGGAGGGAGCGGCCGGTCGGTACCGCTACCTGCTCTCGCACTATCCGGGCGTTGGCTACGACGTCGAGGCGACGCTCGGATTGGCGAACGCGGAGTTTCGTGCCGGTCGGCCCGAGGAGGCGCGGGCGATCCTCGAAGCCTTCCTCTCCGAACACGATGGTGAGGGCGTGGCCGAGGCGCGGCGCCTCCTCGCCGAGATCGAAGGGAGCGACGGCGCGCCGTGAAGCTCCGGCTCCTTCTTCCGCTCCTCGTGCTGCTGTCGTGCACCGCGCTCGAGAGTCCCCGGGACCGCGCGCGCAAGGCCGTGGAGCGCCGCGTGGAGGCGGGTGTGGTCGTGGAGCTGGAGGGCGGCGAGCGGCTCGTGGTGGAGCGGGTGGAGGTGTTGGCGATGGATGCCTACCGGGACGAGCGCGGCGGACTCGAGGGCTTCGCGCAGCTCGCCATCGAGGGGAAGGTGGGGGAGATCCCCATCTCCTACCTCGGCAACGAGCGCATCGCCTTCCGCTGCGGTTCCTCCTCCTGCTCGGTCGACGGGCCGCTGGCGCGGCGGCTCGAAGGGGTGGCCGCGGCCCTTTCGGCCCGGCGGCGGGCGCTGGCGCGGGAGGACGGACCCGCCCTCTCCGCCCTCGACGCGGAGGGAAGGCCGTTCGCGCACGACGAGGTGCGCACCGCCGCGGCCCGGCCCGTCTCGGCCTGGTACGTGCGCGTGGAGAGCGGATCCGCCATCGTGGGGGAGGCCGATCCCGAGGGTCGGCAGCGCCGGCTCCGTCTGGTCGAGCGCGAGGGCGGTTGGCGTTTCGAAGCGGGACTTCCGTGAACTTGGGGTAGTCTTCTGGCCGTGGAAGGAAAGTCGCTGGCTCTGCTCGTACTTTCCGGCAAGCAGGAGGGGCGACTCCTGCCGCTGCAGCCGGGAACGGAGCTCTTCATCGGACGCATGGAAGGCATGGACCTGGTCCTTTCCGAGGATCTGGTCAGCCGGCGCCATGCCTGCGTCGAGGTGCGCGAGGAGGGTGCCATCCTGCGGGACCTCGGCTCCACCAACGGCACCTTCGTCAACGGCAAGCGCATCCGCGAGGTCGCGTTGCGCGAGGGCGACCGGATCCTCTTGGGGGCGACCATTCTCAGCGTAGTGCCCAACGAGGAGATGATCCTGACCGGCGCGAGCCTCACCGAGGTGCTCGCCGGCGTTTCCGCCGGGCCGCCGCTCGAGGAGGGGGCGGACGGCGATCCGACCGTCGCCTCGGTCCGGGAAGGCGCGAGCCTGGCCGGCGCCGCGACGCCGGACGTCGACGGAGAGAGCGCCTTCGCCGATGCGGAGAGCGCTGCGGGCGCGCCGCTTCCGGATGGCGCGGACGAGGAGGAGCCGGATCTGCCGGACGATGCGGAGCTCGTCCTCGCCGAGACGGCACCGCCTTGGCGCGCGCTCGATCCGCAGGAGCTCGACGTGCTGCAGATCGCCCTCGTCGCCCGGCGCGTGGGGAGCGTCCTCGAGCGCGCCGCGCACGTGCCCGATGCGCGGGCCGTGCTGCGGGTGTTGATCGACAAGGGCTATCTCCGCCTCGTGGACGACTGAGCGGTCGAGCGCCGTCAGACGGCGGGGTCGAAGCGCGCGCCCGCTCCCCAGGACTCGGTGGTTCGATCGAGGGACGCGAACTCCGGATCGCGGCAGATGCCGCGCCAGCTCGTGTACCCGGCGTAGCGGAGGGGCTGGTCGCCGAGGAGGCGGCGGCGCACCGCCGAGTGGAGGCCGTCGGCCCCCACCAAGAGATCCGCCTCGACCTCTTCGCCGTCGTCCAGGCGCACCGCGACGCGATCGCCGCGCTCCTCGAAGTCGACCACTTCCCGGCCGGT
>DATGOH010000146.1:0-7912 GCA_035306165.1 Ferdinandcohnia sp. | reverse complement strand
GCTTCACCCTCGACCTCGTCCACCGCGCTCATCTCCCCGAGCGCGAGGAGGCGATGGAGGAGGACGACGGCGAAGGCGAGATCGCCGGGAGCTTCACGCCGGACGAGGCCAACCAGATCGTCTACGAGGGCATGGAGATCGACCTGGCGCCGGCGGTGCGGGAGCAGATCCTCCTCGCCGTGCCGATGGGCGCCCTCTGTCGCGAGGACTGCCGCGGCCTGTGCCAGGTCTGCGGCCACAACCTCAACGAAGGGGAGTGCGACTGCGACCGCCACGTGCCCGACCCGCGCTGGGCGGCGCTGAAGTCCATCCGCCTTCCGGAGGATTGACCCACTGGACAAGGGGCGGCGCAGGTTGTAATAGGCGCCTTTCCCGCTCGGGGCCCATTCTGGCGCCCGAGCCGCACGATCTGTAGGAGTTTGCCGTGGCTGTCCCGAAGAAGCGCACCTCCAGGCAGAAGAAGCTGCAGCGTCGGACGCACTGGAAGCTCACCCCGCCCAACGTTTCGCGCTGCCCCTCCTGCAACGAACCGGCCCTCAGCCACCAGGTTTGCCCCTCCTGCGGCACCTACCGCGGCCGGAAGGTGATCGCGGTCGCCGACTGACGCCGGTGAAGAGCGCCGCGATGTCCCCCCACGCAACGAGGCGGATCGCCGTCGACGCGATGGGCGGCGACGGCGGCCCCGGCGTCGTGGTCGAGGGAGCGGTCCTCGCTTGCCGAGAGTTCGGTCTCGACGTGGTCCTCGTCGGTGACGAGACGAGGATCCGCGGGGAACTCGTGCGCCTCGGCGCCGCCGATCAGAAGGGGATCGCGATCCGCCACGCGCCGGACGCGGTGAGCAGCGAGGGGCCAGCGAGCCAGCAGATCCGCTCGCGCACGGAGAGTTCGCTCCGTCTCGCCTTCGATCTGGTCAAGGCGGGCGAGGCGGACGCCCTGATGTCCGCCGGGCATTCGGGTGCGGTACTGGCGGGCGCGCTGTTGACGCTGGGGACGCTCGAGGGCGTCGACCGCCCGGCGGTGGCGGCGCTGGTGCCGTCGCTGCTCGGCGGGCGCGTGGTCCTTCTCGACGCCGGCGCCAACGTGGACGTCAAGCCCCTGCACCTGGTGCAGTTCGCGCTGCTCGGCGAGATCTACGCCCGGCGCGTGCTGGGCGTCGCGCGTCCGCGCATCGGCCTGGTCTCGAACGGCGAGGAGCCCACCAAGGGAACGTCGCTCACGCGCGCGGCCCTCGATGCCCTGCGCGCGCTCCGGGACATCGATTTCCGCGGCTACGTGGAGGGCAAGGATCTCTTCACCGGCGCCTGCGACGTGGTGGTCACCGACGGTTTCACCGGCAACGCCATGTTGAAGACGGCGGAAGGGGCGGCGCAGGCCTTCGCGGCCTTCTTGCAGCAGCGCATCGAGGGCTCGCCGCTCGCGCGGATGGGCGGGATGCTGCTTCGGCCCGCGCTCGCGGAGTTGCGCCGCGTGCTCGACTACGCGGAGTATGGCGGCGCGCCGCTGCTCGGCTGCAACGGGACGGTGATCCTCGCGCACGGGCGTTCCGATTCGCGCGCGATCCGCAACGCCATCCGCCAGGCGCGCGACGCGACCGCGTTGGATCTCGGCGAGGAGATGTCCGAGGCCTGCCGCAAGGTGGCCCGCCGGTTCGCAGTGAACGAGTAGGGCAGGGTTTCGTCGGCTTTTCGTCGTTGACGCGTCGCGACATTCGCCGGGCTTTACGCCCGCGGTCGCTTGGGCTATCACGCCGGCCCCGAAGGAGATCCCGACAGCATGGCGACGGCATTTCTCTTCCCCGGCCAGGGGAGCCAGACGGTGGGCATGGGCAAGGCCCTCGCCGAGGCATCGCCGAAGGCGAGGGAGATCTTCGAGCGCGCCGATGCCGCACTCGGTGAAGAGCTCTCCACGCTCTGCTTCGAGGGCCCGGAGGAGGCCCTCAAGCTCACGGCGAACACGCAGCCCGCGATCCTCGTGACGAGCGTCGCGGCGCACGCGGTCTTCATGGAGCGCTACGGCAAGGCGCCGGCCTTCTTCGCGGGCCACTCGCTCGGCGAGTGGTCGGCGCTGGTGGCGGCGGGCGCGATCGCGCTCGAAGACGCGGTGCGCGCGGTCCGACTGCGCGGCACCTTCATGCAGGAGGCGGTGCCCGCGGGCCAGGGCGCCATGGCGGCCATCCTCGGCCTGGAGCCGGAGAAGATCCGGCAGGCCTGCGAGGAGGCGGCGCAGGGCGAGGTGGTCTCGCCGGCGAACTACAACTCGCCGGAGCAGACGGTGATCGCCGGCCACGCCGCGGCGGTGGAGCGCGCGGTGGAGGCTTGCAAAGCCCTGGGGGCGAAGCGGGCGGTTCCCCTCCCGGTGAGCGCGCCCTTCCATTGCGCGCTGATGGAGCCGGTCAAGCCGCGGCTTTCCGGCGTGCTCGCCGAGATCGAGATCCGGGCGCCGTCGGCGCCGGTGGTGACGAACGTGGAGGCCGCGCCCAATGCGGATCCGAGCCGGGTCGCCCAGCTCCTCGTCGAGCAGGTGGTGGCGCCCGTGCGGTGGGTCGAGTGCGTGCAGGCCATGGTGGCCGCGGGCGTGACGCACATGGTGGAACTGGGACCCGGAAAAGTGCTATCGGGTCTGGTTCGACGCATCGCCAAGGACGTCGTGGTCGCGAACGTGGAGGATCCCGCCTCCCTGGAGAAGACCCTCGAAGTCCTGGCCGGGAGCGCATGATGTTCGATTTTTCCGGAAAGGTCGCCCTCGTCACCGGAGGTTCGCGGGGAATCGGCCGCGCCATCGCGGTGGCGCTCGGTCGGGGCGGCGCGACGGTGGTGATCTCCTACGCCGGCAACGAGGACGCGGCGCGGGAGACGTGCCGGCTCGTGGAGGAGGCCGGTGGGCGCGCGGAGGCGCGGCGCTTCGACGTGGCCGACGCCGCGGCTTGCCAGGAGGCGGTCGACGAGACGGTGAAGGCCTACGGCGGGCTGGACGTCTTGGTGCACAACGCCGGCGTGGCGATCGACCAGCTCCTCCTCCGCCTCAAGGACGAGGATCTCGAGCGCCAGCTCGACGTGAACCTGAAGGCGGCCTTCTACCTCTGCCGTGCGGCAGCGCGCCCCATGATGAAGAAGCGCGCGGGGAGCATCGTCACCCTCGGCTCGGTGGTGGGGGAGATGGGCAACGTGGGGCAGACCGCCTACGCGGCGACGAAGGCGGGGCTCGTCGGTTTCACCAAGAGCCTGGCCCGCGAGCTCGCGAGCCGCAACGTCCGCGCGAACGTGGTGTCGCCGGGCTTCATCGATACGGACATGACCCGCGCGCTCCCGGAGGAGATCCGCGCCAAGATGTTCGAATCCATTCCGCTCGGCCGCTTCGGCACGGCGGAGGAAGTCGCGCAGGTCGTGGCCTTCCTGGCGTCGGACGCCTCCTCGTACGTGACGGGGGAAGTGATCCGGGTCAACGGCGGAATGCTCATGTGAGGCAAGATTCCAGGGTGAAAATCCCCGGGATCGTGCTATGAGCGGGCCGAACGAAAACGATGACGCCGCCCTCGGGGGCGGCAACCTACAGCGGAGGCTGGATTCTCATGGCAGATACGCAGATTGAGGCGAAGGTTCGGAGCATCGTCGCGGAGCAGCTCGGGGTGGGCGAAGACGAGATCAAGCTCGAGTCCTCGTTCGTCGAGGACCTCGGCGCGGATAGCCTCGACATCGTCGAGCTCGTGATGGCGATGGAAGAGGAGTTCGAGGTCGAGATCCCCGACGAGGAAGCCGAGAACATCAAGACGGTCGGGGACGCGATCAACTACATCACCACCCACAAGAAGTAAGGGCCGATCCGCGAACGGGATGACGAACCCATGAAGCGCCGAGTCGTCGTAACCGGAATGGGACTGGTCACCTCGGTGGGCATCGGGGTGGAGGAGAGCTGGCAGGCGTTGCTCGCCGGCAAGAGCGGCATCGGGAGGATCACCCTCTTCGATGCGACCGACTTCCCCACCCAGATCGCCGGGGAGGTGAAGGACTTCGACCCGGAGCGCTTCATCGACAAAAAGGAGGCGCGCCGGATGGATCGCTTCGTCCAGTTCGGCGTGGCCGCCTCCGACATGGCGATGCGGCAGGCGGGCTTCGAGGGCCCGCTCGAGGGCGAGATCGCCGAGCGCTTCGCCACGATCATGGGTTCGGGGATCGGCGGGCTCGCCACCCTGGAGGACGAGCACAAGACGCTGCTCGGCAAGGGGCCGAAGCGGCTTTCGCCCTTCTTCATCCCGATGATGATCGTGAACCTCCTCCCCGGGCAGATCTCGATCCGATGGGGAGCGAAGGGGCCCTCGTGGTCACCGGTGAGCGCGTGCGCCACCGGTGCCCACGCCATCGGCGAGGCTTTCCGCACCATCCAGCGCGGCGACGCCGACCTCGCGCTCTGTGGCGGCGCCGAGGCGGCGATCACGCCACTGGGGATCGGCGGCTTCAACGCCATGCGGGCGATGTCCACCCGCAACGACGATCCGGCGGGTGCCTCGCGGCCCTTCGATCGCGACCGCGACGGCTTCGTGCAGGGCGAGGGCGCGGGCATGCTCGTGCTCGAGGAGCTCGAGCACGCCAAGAAGCGCGGAGCGAACATCATCTGCGAGATGGTGGGCTACGCGGCGAACGCCGACGCCCACCACATCACCGCTCCCTCGCCGGACGGCGCGCCCGCCTGCATGGCGCTCTGCCTGAAGGACGCCGGCCTCAACCCGGAGGACGTGGGGTACATCAACGCCCACGGCACCTCGACGCCGCTCAACGACGCCAACGAGACGGCGGCGATCAAGCGGGTCTTCGGCGACCACGCGCGCAAGCTGGCGGTCTCGTCCACCAAGTCGATGACCGGCCATACCCTCGGTGCGGCCGGCGGGATCGAGGCGGTGATCTCGGTCCTCGCCATCACGCGCGGTGTGCTGCCGCCGACGATCAACTACACGACGCCCGATCCGGAGTGCGACCTCGACTACGTGCCCAACGAGGCGCGGGAGACGCGCGTCGACGTCGCCCTTTCCAACTCCTTCGGCTTCGGCGGGACCAACGTGGTCCTCGCCTTCCGCCGCTTCGCGGGGTGAGGTCGTGAAGGTCGTCGTTGGCGCGGACCACGCGGGGCGCGAGCTCAAGGACGCGGTGGTCGCGTATCTTCGGGGGCGGGGCGCCGCGGTCGAGGACATCGGCACCCACGGCAACGACTCCGTGGACTACCCCGACTTCGCCAGCACGGTCGCGCGGCGCGTGAGCACCGGTGAGGCGGATTTCGGGGTTCTGGTCTGCGGGACCGGTCTCGGCATGGCCATCGTGGCCAACAAGTACCGCGGCGTGCGGGCCGTCCCCTGCACCAGCGAGTTCGCCGCGCGGGCCGCGCGCGCCCACAACGACGCCAACGTCCTCTGCCTGGGCGAGCGCCTCGTGGGCACGGGCTTGGGCGTCGCCATCGCCGAGGCCTTCTTCTCCTCCTCCTTCGAGGGAGGGCGCCACGAGCGGCGAAAGCAGAAGATCGCCGACGTCGAGGCGGAAAACATGAGGTGAATGCGATGCTGCCGCACGACCTCCCCCTCTCCGCCGTCGACCCGGCCATCTCCTCCTTGATCGCGAAGGAGGCCCAGCGCCAGGCGGAGGGGCTCGAGCTGATCGCCAGCGAAAACTTCGTCTCGCGGGCGGTGCTCGAGGCGATGGGCAGCGTCCTCACCAACAAGTACGCCGAGGGCTATCCCGGCCGCCGCTACTACGGCGGCTGCGAGGTGGTGGACGAGGTGGAGAGCCTCGCCATCGAGCGGGCGAAGAAGCTCTTCGGCAGCGAGCACGCCAACGTCCAGCCCCACTCGGGCTCGCAGGCCAACATGGCCGCGTACTTCGCGGTGGCGCGGCCGGGCGACACGATTCTCGCGCTCTCGCTCGCCTTCGGCGGCCACCTCACGCACGGCGCGCGGCCGAACTTCTCGGGCAAGCTCTTCGAGGTCGTCTCGTATGGCCTGAAGGAAGACGAGACGATCGACTACGCGCAGATGGAGGCGCTGGCGCACGAGCACCGGCCGAAGGTGATCGTGGCGGGCGCCTCGGCCTATCCGCGCATCATCGACTTCGAGCCCTTCCGCCGGGCCGCGGACGCGGTCGGCGCCACCCTCGTGGTGGACATGGCCCACATCGCGGGCCTGGTGGCGGCGGGCCTGCATCCCTCGCCGATCCCCTACGCGGACATCGTCACCTCGACCACGCACAAGACCCTGCGCGGGCCGCGCGGCGGTCTCATCCTCGCGCGGGGGGAGCTCGGGAAGACGATCGACAGCCAGATCTTCCCCGGCATCCAGGGCGGGCCGCTCGAGCACGTGATCGCCGGCAAGGCGGTGGCCTTCGGCGAGGCGCTGCGGCCCGAGTTCGCGGACTACCAGAGGCGGGTGGTGGAGAACGCCCAGGCGCTCGCCCGCGGCCTGCTCGACGCGGGCTTCCGGCTCGTGTCCGGGGGGACGGACAACCACCTCCTGCTCGTCGACCTGCGCCCCCGGAAGACGACGGGGAACGTGGCGGAGGCGGCCCTCGGCAAGGCGGGGATCACGGTCAACAAGAACATGATCCCCCACGACCCCGAGAAGCCGACGGTGACGTCGGGGATTCGGCTCGGGACGCCCGCGCTCACCACCCGCGGGATGGGGCCCGAAGAGATGGCCCTCGTCGCCGGTTACATCTCGGAGGCGCTGGAGGCGCCAGAGGACGAGGGAAGGCTCGCGCGCATCCGCGAGAAGGTCCTGGAGCTCGCGGGCCGCTTTCCCCTCTACGGACTGCCGTGAAGTGTCCATACTGCGGTGAGATCGAGGACAAGGTGATCGACAGCCGGATGGCGCAGGACGGCGACGCCATCCGTCGACGCCGCGAGTGCCTGGGCTGCGGTCGGCGCTTCACCACCTACGAGCGGATCGGGGAGAGCCTTCCCCTCGTGGTGAAAAAGGACGGAACGCGCGAGCCCTACGATCGCCAAAAGGTCGTGGCGGGGCTGCATCGCGCCTGCGTCAAGCGGCCGATCGACGCGGCGCAGATCGAGGAGATCGCCTCCGCGGTGGAGCGCGAGCTCCAGGAGGCGGGCGAGCCGGAGATCCCCTCCACCCGCATCGGCGCGACGATCCTCGAGCGGTTGCGCTCGCTCGACGACGTGGCCTACGTCCGCTTCGCTTCGGTCTACCGCGACTTCGGCAGCATCGAGCAGTTCCTCGAGGAGCTCTCCGCCCTGCAGGCGAAGAAGAAGTGAAACCCCGGGAAGAATTCATGCGCCTGGCGCTCGAGCACGCCCGGCGGGCGCTCGGGCGCACCAGCCCCAATCCGCCCGTGGGCGCCGTGGTCGTGCGCGACGGGAAGGTGGTGGGTGTGGGCCACCACGCACGCGCCGGCCAGCCCCACGCCGAGGCCGTCGCCTTGGAGGCGGCGGGCGAGATGGCCCGCGGCGCGGAGCTCTACGTCACGCTCGAGCCCTGCGACCACGAGGGGCGGACGCCTCCCTGCGCCCCCGCGGTGGTGGCGGCCGGGATCCGCCGCGTCTTCGTGGCCACCATCGACCCCAATCCGAAGGTCTCGGGGCGGGGGATCCGCCGGCTGCGCGATGCCGGGCTCGAGGTGGAGGTCGGCCTGCTCGAGGCGGAGGCGAAGGAGCTCATCGAGCCGTGGTCGAAGTTCATCCGCACCGGGCGGCCGTACGTGATCGCCAAGGTGGCGGCGACGTTGGACGGGCGGATCGCGACGCACGTGGGCGCGTCGCGGTGGATCACGGGCGAGGCGGCGCGGCAGGAGGTCCATGCGCTGCGCTCGATCCACGACGCGGTGCTCGTGGGCGCGGGCACGGTGCGGGCCGACGATCCCGCGCTGACGGCGCGCATCCCGGAGGGCCGGGACCCCGTGCGAATCGTGCTGTCGAACCG
>DATGOH010000145.1:0-8101 GCA_035306165.1 Ferdinandcohnia sp. | reverse complement strand
TCCTCGTGCCGGAGGAGGTTTTCGAGCAGGATGCGCAGCGAGTACGGGAGGCGGGAAAGGTCGTTCTTCCATGCACCGAGGCGGTGCATGGTGTAGGTCTTCCCACCGACCCGCAGTTCACCTCGGGTTCCGAATGTGTTTTTCATCGCCGTGCCGTTCCTCCCCACCCTTCCGAGGGCATGGGATGATGATGGGTTCTATGGTCCCGGGCGAGCAAGCGCAACCTCGCCCGCTCTCCCCTCCGATTGCCGTAAAGGCGGATTTGGGAATGCCCGCGCAGCGGGCGAGGTTCTGGCGCCTCGCCTCTCGCGCGGGGCGAACGAAAGAGGAAACGCCATGAGTCTCCACATTCCGACGCCGTGGCCCCGCCCGCGGTATGCGCCGAACGGTCCCGCGCGCCTCGGCTTCCTCGTCCTCCTCCCCGAGCCCATCCAGCTCGCGCGGACGAACCACCCGCTCTTCGAGGGCTTTTCCTACGAGCTTCGCTTCCGGGGCGACGACATCGCCTGGTTCGACGGCTGGACCGATCCGAAGGGCCTGCCCGGCTCGCTGCTCCTGCGCACGCCCGGCGTGGACATCGCCGCCATCTCCGCCTGCCCGGTGGCGGCGCTCCTCACCGGCGTCTTCGAGAATCCGCGCGATCTGGGACACATCCAGCGCGCCTTCGTCATCCTCCGCAACCTGGCGAAGGAGGGCGCGGCGGCGGCCCTCGACCTGCAGGCCCTCTTGTGGTGGCCGCGCAAGGACCTTGAGGCGATCGAGGACGACTGGGGCTTCGAGATCGGCGACCATCTGCGCATCGTCTTCGAACCCCACGAGCGGCAGCCGGGCGCCGGCCACCTCTGCCACACGCTCGGCATGGCGAAGTTCGGACAGCCCGACCTCGCGCTCGGCGGGCTCGCGCCCGAGCACGCCGATGCGGCGAGCGAGATGCTGGAGAACCTGGCCACGGCCATGGCGGAGGGCGAGGTCTTCTCCGCCGGCGACGTGATCGAGCCGGACGGCTTCCCGCCGCTGGCCTGCGAACTCGTCGACGACGACAGCGGGACCGAGGACGAGATCTTCGGGAACCGTTCGCTCTGGCTCGTTCCGGAAGAGGCGTGATAAGGGCTCGGCCATGCATGCCCAGGGCCCCGAAGTGGTGATCCGCATCATTCTGGCGCTGGTGGGCCTGCTCGCGCTCGCCTACCTGGGCGGCCATCCCTGGGTGCGGCAGGCCGAGCGCCGCCTGCGGATCGCGCAGCTCGTCACCGCGGGTTTCCCCTTCGTGGCCCTGGGCCTGGTGCTGGCTCTTCCCAGTGTGGGAATCCTCACCGACGAGGTCCTCCGGGAGCTCTCTCCCCTGCTCACCTTCGGCCTGGGCTGGATCGGCTTTTCGGCAGGCTTTCGGCTCGACGTGCGGGAGCTCGACCACCTGCCGAAGGGGAGCGCGCGCGCGGTGGGATTCGCCACCGCCCTCCCCTTCGCTTTCGTGGTGACCACGGCCGCGCTCCTCCTCCTGCTCGCCAGCGATGGGTCCCGGCCGAGCCTGGCGAACCCGGCGCTTCTGCGCGACGCCCTCGTGCTCGGAACCGCCGGGGCGATGAGCGCACAGGAAGCGGCGCGGCTGCTCGGCGATGCGGCCCGCCAGCAACGCAACCTCCTGCGGCTGGAGGAGCTGGCCGGGATGATCGGTCTCGCCTTCATCGCCGCCTACTTTCGGCCGCAGGGCGATGCGGTCGGCTGGCGGCTTCCCGGCACCGCGTGGATCTTCCTCACCGTGGGGCTCGGCTGCGTCCTGGGCATGTTGAGCTACGCCGTGCTCCAGCGCGCCAAGAGCCCCGCCGAATCGATCCTCCTCTTGCTCGGCACGGTGGCCTTCGGCGCCGGCTTCGGTTCGAGCCTCTTTCTCGCGCCCATGGTCGTCTGCTTCGTGGCCGGCGTTCTCGTCTCCAACATCCCCGGCGACCACCGGCAGCGCTTGCGCGACGCCCTCTCCCGGCTCGAGCGACCGATCTACCTCCTCTTCCTGGTGATCGTCGGCGCCATCTGGGAGTTCGACGACTGGCGGGGCTGGGTGCTCCTCCCCTGCTTCGTGGGCGCGCGCCTGCTCGGCAAGTGGCTGGCGGAGACGTTGGTCCGAAGGACCACCGCGATCGATCTGGGTGAGGCCCACTGGACGGTCCGCCGGGCGCCCATCGGCCAGCTCTCGATCGCCATCGTCGTCAGCGCTCACCTCCTCTACCCGACCGGCAACCTGCCCATCCTCGAAACCGCGGTGCTCGCGGGCGCGATCCTCACCGAGGTGCTCGCGCAGATCATCGCGCGCATCGGCCCCAAGCCCGCCCCCGAATCCCTCGCCCTGGGGGTGGATCCATGAACCTGCTGCTCGTCCTCGCGCTGGGCGGGCTGATGCACGCCGCGCGCTCCTTCCAGGACGCGGGGAGCATCGCCGGGACCACCCTCGCCTTCGGCTTCGTCCTGCTCGTCGCCTTCTTCGCCGGCGGCCTCTCCGCCGGCGTGCGCCTGCCCAAGATCACCGGCTACATGATCGCCGGCATTGTCGTGGGCCCGGCGGTGATCGGGCTGCTGACGCCGGAGATGGTGCGCGACCTCGAGCTCGTCGACGGGGTCGCCATCGCGATGATCGCGCTGACCGCGGGCAACGAACTCGACCTGAAGGCCTTTCGCCCGCTGATGCGGAGCATCTACTGGATCACCTTGCTGGCGGTGGTCGGGACCGCCGTGCTCCTCGGCATCACCGTGCTGGCCATGAAGGGCATCCTGCCCTTCATGCAAGACATTCCCCTCCTCCCCGCGGCGGCGGTCGCTCTCGTCCTCGGCGTGGTCATGGCGGCCCAGTCGCCGGCGGTGGTCGTGGCCCTGCGCGACGAGATGGAGGCGGACGGCCCGATGAGCCGCACCGTCCTCGGCGTGGTCGTCATCGCCGACCTGGTGGTCATCCTCCTCTTCGCCGCCACGTCGTCGATCGCGAAGTCGATGATCGGCACCCCGGGCGAGTTTTCCGACACCATCGGCCTGCTCGCCTGGGAGCTCCTCGGCTCCCTCACGAGCGGCGTCCTGGTGGGGGCGATCCTCGCGCTCTATTTGCGCTTCGTCGGCCGCAGCGGCGCCGCGCTCTTCGTGGTCACCGCTTGTTTCGTGATCGCCGAGGTCGGGAGCCGGCTTCACTTCGATCCTCTGCTCGTCGCCTTGGCGGCGGGGATGCTCATCCGCAACCTCACCCGGCGCGGCGACCTCTTGCACCAGGAAATCGAGTCCGCCTCGCTGCCGGTCTACGTGGTCTTCTTCGCCAGCGCCGGCGCCCACATCGATCTCTCGGTCCTGATGTCGGCCGGGATTCCGGCGCTGATCATCGTGATCGCCCGCGCCGCCGGCTTGATCTACGGCGCGCGGTGGGGCGCCCGCGCGGCGGGGGCGCCGACGGAGGTGCGGCGCTTCGCGGGCCTCGGCCTCCTTCCCCAGGCCGGCCTGGCCCTCGCGCTCTCCTCGATCTTCGCCAAGGCCTTCCCGGGCATCGGCGACGCCGCGCGCTCGCTCATGCTGGGCGTGGTGGCGATCAACCAGATCTTCACCCCCGCCGTCTTCCAGTGGGCGCTGCGGCGCAGCGGCGAGGCGGGGCGGCGCGCACAGGCCGAGACCGCGGCCGCGCCCGCGGAGAGCGGCGGGCTACCCTCCCCGTCGGCGTAGCCAGCGCTCGAAGGTGAGCGGGATCGGATTCTTCTCGTCCGCGGGGCGATCGTTCGCCTCCACGCGCTCCCACGCGGCCGGATCGAAGGTGAAGAAGGTGTCCCCCTCGGGCGTGGCGTGGACGCGGGTGATCCACAACTCGTCACAGAGGGGAAGCGCCGCCTCGTAGAGCCGTCCCCCGCCGATGATCATCACTTCCTCGGCGCCGCGAACCTCGGGGAGCGCGAGCGCTTCCTCGAGCGAGCGCGCGTGGAGCGCGCCCTCCGGCCGTTCGGTGCGGGAGATCACCACGTTGGTCCGACCGGGAAGCGGCCGTCCGATGGACCGCCAGGTGCGCGCCCCCATCAACACGGGCTTGCCCATGGTGACGCGCTTGAAGTGGGCGAGGTCGGCGGGGAGGTGCCACGGCAGCGATCCGGCCCGCCCGATGACCCCGTTGTCGGCCACCGCGACGATTGCGACCAGTTTCACACCGAGACCTCGCCCGCGATGGCGGGGTGATGGACGTAGTTTTCCAAGCGGATGTGTTCGATGCGAAACGCATCGATCGAGCGAACGCTCGGATCGAGCCACAACCGCGGCAAGGGATGGGGCTCGCGCGTGAGCTGCAGGTCCACCTGCTCGAGGTGGTTCAGGTAGATGTGTGCGTCGCCGATGGTGTGAATGAACTCGCCCACCTGCAGGTCGCAGACTTGCGCGATCATGTGCGTGAGCAGCGCGTAGGAGGCGATGTTGAACGGAACGCCGAGGAAGAGATCCGCGCTGCGCTGGTAGAGCTGGCAGGAGAGCTTTCCGTCCGCCACGTAGAACTGGAAGAGCACGTGGCAGGGAAGCAGCGCCATCTCGTCGAGGTCGGCGACGTTCCACGCGCTGACCACAAGGCGGCGGGACCAAGGATTCTTCCGGATCTCTTCGATGACGCGGGCGAGCTGGTCGATGCGCTCCCCGCTCGGCGTGGGCCAGGAACGCCACTGCACACCGTAGATCGGTCCGACCCAACCGTCCTCGCGCGCCCACTCGTCCCAGATGTGGACGTTGTGCTCGCGCAAGTAGCCGATGTGCGGCTCGCCGCGCAGAAACCACAACAGCTCGTGGGCCATCGTCTTGAAATAGAGACGCTTGGTGGTCACCGCGGGAAAGCCCTGCGCGAGATCGAAGCGGAGCTGGTGGCCGAACAGACTCAGCGTCCCCGTTCCGGTGCGATCCTGGCGCCGTACCCCTTCGGTGCGTACCTTCCGCAAGAGATCCAGGTAGACTTTCATACGTATCGTTCTCGTCGAAACGTTGACGCGTTCACTGTTCGGTACCGCCCCCGATGGCGGACGTGCGCCCGGGATTCCTTGACTTGGCCGAAACGCTCGGAGAGCATCCAATCATGGGGAGCGACCGGAGAATCACCATTTCCACGAAGGACATGGAGCGCATCCAATCCCTGCTCGACTCCACGGTTTCCGTGCGCAATCGCGAAGCGCTCGAAAACCTGGAGGCGGAGCTCGATGCCGCCATCGTGGTGAAGCCGGAGGAAATCCCGCGCAACGTGGTGACGATGGGCTCCCGCGTCCGCTTTCGGGACGAGGAAACCAACCAGACCCACGAGGTCACCCTCGTCTATCCTCGTGACGCCGATCCCCAAAGCAACAAGATCTCCATCCTGGCGCCGATCGGCGCCGCGCTCATCGGCTTGAAGGTCGGGGAGCGCATCGACTGGCCGCTTCCCAACGGCCGCCGCCGTCGGTTGGTCTTGGAGGAAATCCTGTACCAGCCCGAGGCCGACGGCGCCACCTCTTCCTGAGCCGCGACGCGCGCTTACCGCCAGTGCTCGATGCGCTCGAGGAGCCGGCGCTCGCCGAGGTCCGCGCACAGCGCTTCGAGGGCGTCGCGCTGCGCTCCACGCCAGGCCAATCCCTCCAACGAGAGCTCGAGGGGAACGTCCGTGCGCAACGTGGCGAGCCGGCGGTAGAGCAGCGCCTGCTCCCGCTCGTCGCGCAGCACCTTCGCCAGCCGATCGGCTCCGCGGACCTTCACCGTCCATCGCGCGGGATCGTCGGGGATCGCCTCGATGCGCCCGTAGGCGGAGAGCACGGTCGCCGCGCTCTTGGCGCCCCAGCCGGGAAGCCCCGGGATGCCGTCGGCAGCATCGCCGACCAGCGCCAGCCAATCCGGGATCGAGGCCGGTGGCACGCCGTACTTCTCGCGTACGCCCTCCTCGTCGAGCACCGTCCCCCGCTGCCGGTCCCAGAGGATCACGCGCCCACCGCGCACGCACTGGGCGAGATCCTTGTCGGGCGTGGCGATCACCACCTGCTCGACCTCCGGCCGACCGGCGAGCCGGGCCGCGGCGGTGGCGATGGCGTCGTCCGCCTCGAACTCCCACATCCGCCAGCAGGTGATGCCGAGCGCCTCGCACGCCTCCTCGGCGAGGCGGAACTGCGCGAGCAGCTCCTCGGGCACGCCCTCGCTCGTCTTGTAGCCGTGGAAGAGCTCGTTGCGGAACGACTCGATCCGCGCGTCGAAGGCGCAGGCGAGGTGCGTCACCTCCCCGCGCGCGAGCAGGCCGTGCAGGCTGCGCAAAAGGCCTCGCACCGCGCCCACCTCGCGCCCGTCGTCCAGACGATGCGAGGGCGCGCCGAAATGGGCGCGGAAGAGCTCCCAGGTTCCGTCGAGCAGGTGGACGCGCATGGGCCCAGCAAAGCGGAGCCCCGCCGCGGGCGCAAGCGCGGGATGACCTACCCACCGAAGCGGTGCAGCGCGCGCAGCGTGCGCTCGATCTCCTCCTCCGTGTTGAGCAGCGAGGGATTCGCGCGCACGCAGCGCAGACCGTAGGGCGCCCGCGTCAGCACGAAGCCCTCGTCGCGCAGGCGATCGACCACCTCCTGCGCGGAGGCGCCCTCGACGTGGAAGGCGACGATGCCCGCGGAAAGCGCCGGATCGAGGGGCGTATGCAGGCGGATGCGCGGCATGGCGGCCAAGCCCTCCTTCAGCTGGCGCGCGAGGGCGTGGATGCGCTCCGCCACCCGCGCCTTGCCGATGCGCTCGTGGAGGGCGAAGGCCTCGGACAGGGCCCAGCGGTGCTCGAAGGCATGGAAGCCGCCGGGCGAGTGATAGAGGCCGGGGGTGTTCTTCACGCCGAAGGGCGGGACGAGGGGCGTCATGCCCTCCCAGAGCGCGGGCTTTGCCGCGTACACGACGCCCGTGCCGCGGGGGCCGTAGAGCCACTTGTGGCAGCCCGCCACGAAGAAGTCGCAGCCCAGGCTCGCCATGTCCTCGTCTTCCACGCCGAATCCGTGCACGCCGTCGACGCAGAGGAGGATCCGCTCGGAGGGAGCGCGGTCGCGGTTCGCCTCGCGCACGCCGTCGGCGATGCGCCGCAGGGGAAGCTTCAACCCCGAATCGGAGTGCACCCACGTGAGCGCCACCAAGCGCGTCCGGGGGCCGATGGCCAAAAGGAGGCGCTCGGCCATTTCGTCGGCCGAGGCCTGCGCGGGATCGTCGTAAAGCGACACCCGCCGGACCGCGACGCCCCGCCGCGATGCCACGAGATCGAGGTTGAACCACGTGGCGTAATGGTCGTGCGTGGTCGTGAGGATCTCGTCGCCCTCGCCGAGCGGCAGCCCGCGGTAGAGCACCGAGAGTCCCTGCGTGGTGCTGTCGGTGAGCGCCACGCACGCCGGATCCACGCCGAAGTAGCGCCCCGCCGCGCGCACGACCGCGAGCCGCAGGGGCGTGTCGTTGTCGAGCACGTAGCGCGCGGGGTTTTCGTCCAGGCCGCGGCGGTGCCGTGCGATCGCCTCCCGCACGGGCGCCGGGTGGGAGGCAATGAGCATGGCCGCGAGGTGGACCACCTCCGGGTCGACGGCGAACTGCGCCCGCACCACCTCCCAGGGATCGACGGAGCGCGCCGGCGGCGCGGGCGGCCGTGCGGGACGGCCCAGGAGCGCGCCGCCGAGGGCGCTTGCCAGGCCCGCCAGAAACATCCTCCGATCGAGTATCCGCGAGCGCCCGCCCACGCAGGGAGAGTGGGGACGGAGCCGGCCGGCGCACACCCTCCCCCGGGCCCCTTTCCCTTGACGATCCGCGGCGCGGGCGGGGATCCTGCCCGCCGATGCGACTTCCCCCACCTCCACCCGACGAGACCGCGACCCTCGCGGCCGCGCCCGCCTACGGCCTGCTCGTCTTGGCCTTCGGCCTCCACCTCACGGTGGGGAGCCAGCTGCAACGCGCATGGCTCCCCTTCGGGATCGCCTACGGCCAGGTGCTCTTCTTCTTCGGCCTCGCCTTCCTGGCGGTGGTGGCGCTCGGCCAATCCCCCCGACGCTTCTTCGCCCTCGCCCCGCCGCCCGCGCGCACCTGGCCCTGGGTCGTCCTCGCGGCGCTGGCGGGCTTCTTCCTCGCCGGCGGGCTCAACGCCCTC
>DATGOH010000144.1:0-17408 GCA_035306165.1 Ferdinandcohnia sp. | reverse complement strand
GCCGAATCCGACCTCGAAATCGGCTTCACCCCGGGAGTCGGGGCCGACGGTCGGACCCTCGAGAGCGAATTGGGGCGCCAGCCGCTGGCCGCCGTCCCCCTCGCAGGAGCAGGCGGAGACGGTCAGGCCGAGCACGGCCAGCACCGCAGCGCTCCAGCTCTTTTTCACCTGAGACATCACAATGACCTCCTCGCGGGCTCCGCCGCCAAGGGAATCCGCTGCTTTCGCTTCGATCGGGGGAAGCGGAAGCGATTCTATGATCAACCCAAATACGAGGTCGACAGGCAAGCGAATCTGCCACAGCTCCGCGCCGCCGTCGAGGGGGGGGCCGTCGCCTCGGCCGACGGCCGGCTCAGAACAGCCCGACGGTCCTTCCCTCGGCGTCCAGGCCGATGGAGAGAGCCGCCGGCGTGCGCGGGAGTCCGGGGAGGGTGTTGATGCTCCCCATGTAGGCGACCACGAAACCGGCTCCGCGCCGCTGGCGCAGATCCGTGACGGTGACGGTGAAGTCGCGGGGCCGGCCGCGCAGCTTCGGATCGTCCGAGAGGCTCGCCGCCGTCTTGGCGACGATCACCGGCGCATGGCCCATGCCCTCGTCCTCCGCCCTGCGAATCGCCGTCCGGGCGGAGGCGGTGTATTCCACCTTCGCCGCTCCGTAGACGCGGGTCGCGATCGTTTCGATCTTTTCGGTGAGCGGGGTCTCGAGCGGATAGAGCGGGCGGTAGTCGCCCCCGCGCTCCGCTGCGGCGACGACGGCCTCAGCGAGCTCCAGACCACCCTCACCGCCCCGGGCCCAGACGTCGGCGAGGGCGAGCCGCACCCCGCGCTCCTCGGCCCAGCCGCGCAGGATGGCGTATTCCTCCTCGTGGTCGCCGGGGAAGCGATTGATCGCGACGACCGGCTCGTAGCCGAAGAGGCGCACGTTCTCCACGTGCTTGTCCAGGTTGGCCAGGCCCTCGCGCAGCGCCGACGGGTTCGGCTGCTGGTAGGCGTCGGCGCCGCCGTGGTAGCGCAGCGCACGCACGGTAGCCACGACGACCACGGCGTCGGGGCGGAAGCCCGCCACGCGGCAGACGACGTCGAAGTACTTCTCCGCGCCCAGGTCGGTGGCGAAGCCGGCCTCGGTGACGACGTAATCCGAGAGGCCGAGGGCGAGCCGGGTGGCGCGCACCGAGTTCGTCCCGTGGGCGATGTTGCCGAAGGGACCCATGTGCACGAAGGCGGGTTGGCCTTCGAGGGTCTGCACGAGGTTGGGATCGAAGGCCTGGCGCAGCAGGACCGTCATCGCGCCATCGGCGCCGAGGTCGCGCGCGGTGATGGGGCTGCGGTCGCGGCCGTAGCCGACGAGGATGCGGCCCAGCCGCTCTTGCAGGTCGGCGAGATCGCGGGCGAGCGCCATGATGGCCATCGTTTCGGTGGCCACCGTCAGCTCGAAGCCGCCCTGCCGCGGCACGCCGTCGGCGGGGCCGCCCAGGCCCACGATCACGTTGCGCAGGGCGCGATCGTTCATGTCGATCGCGCGCAGATGCTCGATGCGGCGCGGGTCGAGGCCGAGGGCGTTGCCCTGGTGCAGGTGGTTGTCGGTCAGGGCCGCCAGCAGGTTGTTCGCCGCCGTGACCGCGTGGAAATCGCCCGTGAAGTGGAGGTTGATCTCCTCCATGGGGAGCACCTGGGCATGGCCGCCACCGGTGGCGCCGCCCTTGATCCCGAAGACCGGCCCGAGGGAGGGCTCGCGGATCGCCACGGAGACGCGCTTGCCGAGCTTGCCGAGGGCTTGGGTGAGACCGATGGAGATCGTGGTCTTCCCCTCGCCCGCCGGCGTCGGCGTCAGGGCGGTGACGAGGACGAGCTTGGCCCGGGGCGGAGGAGGCTCGAGGCGCACCTTCGCCATGTGCGGGCCGTAGGTGAAGAGGGCGTCCTGGGGAATGTCGAGGTCGGCGGCGACCTCCGCGATGGGACGGAGCGTATGCCTTTGGGCGATTTCGAGATCGGTCATGGTTGACTCCGGGGCCGATCGCCGGGGAGCGACAGGGAAGGGGGAAGCTCGCCGATGGCCACGTTCTCGCGCCCGACCAAGGCGCGGGTGACGTCGTGACCGGTGGGGGACTGGAAGACGCGCAGGCCGAAGTGGGGAACGGCCGCGAGGATGTGATCGAAGATGTCCGCCTGGACCGACTCGTAGACCACCCACTGTACGTCGTTGACGAAGACGTAAATCTCGAGCGGGAGGCCCTGCTCGGTCGGCTGGAGCTGCCGCACCAGGAAGGGAAAGCCTTCCTGGTGGATGCGCGGATGCCGGCGGAGGTAGCGCTCGACGTAGGCGCGGAAGGTGCCGAGGTTGGTCAACCGCCGCAGGTTCACCGGGATGCTGGGATCGATGGGGTATTTGCGGTTGTGCTCCTCGATCTCCTTCTTCTTCTGCCGGATGTAGTCGCGCAAGAGGTCGAAGCGCTCGAAGTACTCGACCTCCTCGTCCGTGAGGAAGCGCACGGTGGAGAGGTCGATGAGGACCGAACGCTTGATGCGTCGGCCGCCGGACTGCTGCATCCCCCTCCAGTTCTTGAAGGAGTTTTCGAGGAACTTGTGGGCGGGGATGACCGTGATCGTCTTGTCCCAGTTCTGGACGCTGATGTTGTTGAGGGCGACGTCGATCACGAAGCCGTCCGCGTTGAACTGGGGCATCTCGATCCAGTCACCGATGCGGATGAGGTCGGTGCGCGTGACCTGCATCCCCGCGACCAGCGAGAGGATCGAGTCGCGAAACACCAGCATCACGATCGCCGACATGGCGCCCAGACCGCTGAGGAGCAGGACGGGCGAGCGATCGAGGAGGGCGGCGACGACGAAGATGAGCGCGGCGATGTGGCCCACCACGTCGACGACCTGCAGCAGGTTCTTGATCGGCCGCTCCGCCGCGCGCGGATTCGAGTTGTAGAGCTCGTTGAGCGCGGCGAGGAAGCCCGAAAGGGCGCGGGCCATCACGATGGCCGTGCAGCCCAGCGCCAGCCGCTGCAGCAGCGTGGACGCCGCCTCGGGAAGGCTCTCCATCAGCGCGGCGCCGCGGTAGACGACCGCCATGGGCACCAGGTAGGCGAGGCGGTCGAGGACGTGGTGGCGCAAGACGACGTCGTCCCACTTGTGCGGGGTCCGGGAGACGAGGGCGCGGACCGCGGGGACGACCGTGGCGCGCACGAGCAGGAGCGACACCCACGCGAGGACGAGGAGGAGCGCGATCGAGAGGGGAACCGTGACGAAGGGGCGGCCGTCGAGCCAGCCGCGCAGCTCGTCCCAGGCCACGGCGAAGGCGTTGGCGAGGGAACCGGCGAATACGAGGAAGCGCGTCCCGGGCTCCATGGAAGCTCGTACTTCTAACAGTCGGCGGCGACCGGGTACAAGCGCGGCCGCACCGGCCATCCCTCTAACGGCCTTTTAGCGAAATTTCTGCTTGGCCGAGCTGGCGAGCGCTTCCTGGGCGGTGCGGATGGCGCGCGGACCGTCGTAGTGCGCGTTGAGCGGCGGCTCGGGGAAGGCGCGGATCGCGGCGAGGATGGCGGGATCGTCGCCGAGCACCTCCAGGCAGCGCGCGTAGACGCCGGTCTCGCCTTCCTCGAGGGCGTCGTGCGGCTCGAGGATGGTCCGGATCTCGTGCATGAGCGCGTGGTCGGGGGTGGGGACGAGGAGCGAGGCGAGCGCGCCGTGCTCGATGCGGAGCTGCCGGAACACGGGGAGGGGCTCGCCCAGCCGCTCGCGCACCCGCGCGAACAGGATCTTCTCCTCGATGCCGATGTGCCGGAGCAGGCCCGCCCGAAACGCGCGGTAGCTCTCGGGCTCGATGGTCCCATCCGGGAGGAGGGCCGCCCGAAAGAGCGCTTCCAGGCGGCGATGGTCGTTTTCGAGTTCGCGTTGGATTGCGCTCATCTCACCTCCGACGTTACCTGCATGCGGGTTGCGTGCCACCGTTTCGCGGTGCGGGCGGACCGGATCATCTTCCCGGAGCGGGTCGACATGTGGATCGAGATCGGAAAGAAGAGGACGCACGACGACGTGGTGGACCTGCTCCTGGACTGCCACGGGCGCATCCGCGCCTTCTCGCGCCTGGCCGAGCGGATCGCCGACGCGCGGGGGACCCCGGAGGCGGAGATCGCGGAAGCGGCCGCCCGCGTCCGCCGGTATTTCTCGGTGGCCTTGCCCCTGCACGTTGCGGACGAGGAGGAGAGCATCCTGCCGCGGCTTTCCGGCAAGGACGCCGCGGTGGATGCGGCGCTCCGGCGCATGGAGGAGGAGCACGACGGCCACGTCGAGCCTCTCCGCCGGCTCGTGGAGATCTGCGCTGCGCTCGCGGAGCGGCCCGCGGACCTGGATGCCCACCGCGCACGGCTCGGCCAGGTGGCCGGCGCACTCGTGCGGGCCTTCGACGCCCATCTCGCGGCGGAGGAGGAGACGGTCTTCCCCGCGATTCGTACCCTGCTCGATTCCGAGGAGCGCGCGGCAATCTTCCGGGAGGTCCGCGCGCGGCGCCGGGCGCAGGACTAGACGTACGCTCCGGCGTCAGGCGGGCGCACGGGCGCCGAAGGCGGCGGTGCCGACGCGGACGATCGTCGCGCCTTCCTCGATGGCCACCTCGAGATCCCCGGACATCCCCATCGACAGCTCGCGCAACGGGCCGAAGCCGCGGGCGCGCAAATCGTCGCGGATCGCCCGGAGCAGGCGGAAGCAGGGCCGCGCACCCTCCGGATCCTCGGCGTGGAGGGCGATCGTCATCAGCCCCTCGAGCTCGAGCCGACCGCTGGAGGCGATGTGGCGGGCGAGCGCCTCGGCCTCCTCGGGCCGGACGCCGAACTTGGACGCCTCGCCGGAGGTGTTCACCTGCAGAAAGACGCGCAGGCGGGCGTCGCGCTTCTCGAGCTCGCGGACGAGGTCGTCGACCAGGGCGGGGCGGTCCACCGACTGGACGACCCGGGCGAAGTCCAGGACGCGGCGAATCTTGTTGCGCTGCAGATGGCCGATGAAGTGCCACTCGATCGGCCGCCCTTCGAGGGCGCGGGCCTTTTCCACCAGCTCCTGGACGCGGTTTTCGCCAAAGAGCGTCACCCCCGCCTCGAGCGCCTGGAGGATGCGCTCCGGCGGCTGCGTCTTGCTCGCGAGCAGGAGGCGGACCTCGCCGGGGTCCCGACCCGCGGCGCGGCAGGCGTCGTCGATCCTCCGGCGCACCTTCTCGATGGCGGCCGCGACCTCGCTCGTCCTTCGCTCTTCCATTCGCAACCCGTGTCCCGCAATAGACTCGGGGCCATGCACACGCCCCGAGAAGAAACCCTCCGGCTCAACGGTCTGCTCCACCGGATCTGGACCTGGGAGCCCGCGTCACCCCGCGCAGGAACCATCCTCTGTGCGCACGGCTTCCTCGACGTGGGGAGGAGCTTTCAGATGGTGGCCGCGAGCCTGGCGGCGCGCGGGCACCGGGTGGTGGCCTTCGACTGGCGGGGCCACGGCGGGAGCCAGTGGCTGCCGGAGGGCGCTTACTACCACTTTTTCGACTACGTGGGCGATCTCGCCGCCCTCGTGGAGGCGCGCGCTGCCGAGCCCCTCACCTTGGTCGGCCACAGCATGGGCGGAACCGCGAGCGTCCTCTACGCCGCCTCCTTCCCCGAGCGGGTGGAGCGGCTCGTGCTCGTGGAAGGGCTCGGCCCCGAGGCGCCGGAGGGTCTGCCCGGCCCGGAGGAAGCCCGCCGCTGGGTGGAGACGGTGCGGGCCGCGCGGGAAAAGCCTTTGCGGCCGATGGCCTCGATCGAGGAGGCGGCGGACAAGCTCCGCGCGCGCAACCCTCGGCTCCCGCCCGAGCTGGCGCGGGAGATCGCCGCGTGGTCCGTGCGAAAGGTGCAGGGCGGCTGGGTCTGGAGCTTCGATCCGGTGCACCGCACGCGGGGGATCTATCCCTTCCGCCCGGAGGTCTTCGCGCGCTTCCTCTCTGCGCTCGAAATGCCGGTCCTCCTCGTGGAGGGCGAGCACGGCTACCGGACGAAGGATCACGACGCGCGGCGCGCGCTGTTGCGCACCGCGCACACGGTGGTGATCCCCGACGCCGGCCACATGCTCCACTGGGAGAAGCCCGAGGAGCTGGCCGCCGCCATCCACGCCTTCATCCCCTGAGCCCCAAGGTGGGCTTCGAGGATCGCTAGGCCGAGGACGGCGCAGCCGGTAGGCGCGCCCTCACCACACTTCGCAGCGCTGCACCGGCGCCATCGGCTGGCCGGGCTCGCAGGCGAACGCCTCCTGGAAGGAGGGGAGGTTGGAGACGACGCCGTTGACGCGGTAGCGCGGCGGCGAGTGGGTGTCGGTGAGCACGCGCATGCGGGCGAACTCCTCGCGCACGTTGGCGCACCAGCTCTGGGCGTAGGAGAGGAAGAACTGCTGCGCCTCGGTGAAGCCGTGGACCACCCGATCCTCGCGGCCGGCGCGGCTCTTCTGGAAGGCCATCCAGGCGAGCTTGAGCCCGCCGATGTCGGCGATGTTCTCCCCGAGGGTCAGGCGCCCGTTCACGTGCAGGTCGCCGACCATGTACTGCTCGTACTGCTCGACCACGCAGGCGGCCTTTTCCTCGAAGGCCTTGCTCGAAGCCTCCGACCACCAGGAGCGAAGGTTCCCGTGGGCGTCGAACTGCCGGCCGCGGTCGTCGAAGCCGTGGGTGAGCTCGTGGCCCATCACCATCCCGATGGCGCCGGCGTTCGCCGCCTCGGGCGCGCCCGCCGCGAAGAAGGGCGGCTGGAGGATGCCCGCGGGGAAGACCATCTCGTTGCGCAACGAGTAGTAGTAGGCGTTCACCGTGTGCGGGGTCATGAACCACTCGTTGGGATCGACGGGCTTGCCGATCTTGGCGAGGTCGCGCCGGCGCTCGAAGGCGGCGGCCGCCATCCGGTTGGCGAAGAGGTCGTCGTCACGGAGTTCGAGCCCCTCGTAGCTCAGCCAGACGTCGGGGAAACCCACGTGGTTCTGCAGGGTGCGGAGCTTCTCGAAGGCCTGGGCCCTCGTCTCCTCGTCCATCCACTCCAGGCCGCGCAGGTTTTCCGCGAAGGCCTCCTCGATCCCATGGATGAGGCGCCGGGCCACCTCCTTGCCCTCCTCGCCGAAGCGCTCCTGCACGAAGGCCCGGGCGAGGGCGAAGCCGACGGCCTCGTCCGTGAACTCCAGGCAGCGGCGCCAGCGCGGCGCGATCTCCTCCTGCCCGGTCAGCGCCTTCTGGAAGGCGAAGCTCTCCTGGACGAAGGGCTCGGAGAGCGAGGGGGCGGCGGTGCGCAAGAGGTGCCAGGACAGGTAGGTGCGCAGCTCCTCCATCTCGCGCGCCTGCACGATCTCGTCGAGGCGCGCGAAGAAGTCGGGCACGGCCACGTTGAGGGCCTGGACGTCGCCCGCGCCGGAGGCCTCGAAGTAGGCGGCCCAGGGGAAGGTGGGCGCGCGCTCCAAAAGGCCCGCGCGATCGATGCGGTTGTAGACCTTGTAGGGATCGCGGCGCTCGACGCGCGGCATCGACGCCTGGGCGAGCTCGCCTTCGAGGGAGAGGACCACCTCCGCCTTCCGCGCGGCCTCCTCCTCGTCGTCGCCCGCGAGGACGAACATCCGCTGGACGTGCTCCCCGTAGGCGCGGAGCAGCGCCTGCGAGCGATCGTCGTCGCGGAGGTAGAACTCGCGGTCGGGCAGGCCGAGTCCACCCTGGTCGACCATGCCGATCACTTCCTGCGCGTTCATGAAGTCGGGCGCCGAGTGGAACTCGAAGAAGACGCCCACGCCCTGCGCGTGCAACCGCGCGACGGTGGCGCCGAGCGCGCCGCGATCCTCGATCGCGCGGATGGCGGCGAGCTCCGCCTGGAGCGTCTCCATCTCGCGCGTCGCGTCCTCGTCCATGCAGCTGCGCCAGAAGGCGGCGAGTTTTTCGCCGTCGGGGGTCTGCATGCGTCCGGCGGCCACGTCGTCGAGGATGCGGCGGAGGGCGCGCTCGTTCTCCAGTTGGATCTCGGAGAAGCTCCGGTGCCACCGGGCCTGGTCCGCGGGGATGGGGGTGGAGGCCATCCAGCCGCCGCAGGCGAACTGGTAGAAGTCCACGCAGGGATCCGCGCTGCGATCGAGCGCCGCGAGATCCACGCCCATGGTGGGGAGGCCTTCGGAACGATTCGCCTTCTTCTCCGCCGCGGTGCAGGCGGCACAGAGGGCGGCTGCCACGACGATGCCGATGCGCTTGCTCATGGCGCGGGAGCCTACCACGCGCGATCGGCGGATGCGGCTCCGAAGCGCAGGCGAGGAGCGCGTGCTGGACGGGTTCGTCCGTCGCGTCGAGGCGCGGAAAGCGAGCACCCGGCGACAGGCTCCTACGGGCGCTTGGCGTGGCGCCGCAAATAGTCGAGGAGGACCTGCTCGTCCGTCGGCGAGGGGATCGGATGGCGCGCCATGAACTGCGATCGCATCTGCAGCTTCATGCGCTCGACCACCTGCGGCCAGGTCTCGGCGGTGTGCAGGGTGGGGGAGGGGAGGTTGTGGCAGCCGCGGCAGTGGCGGACGAGGACCTGCGCGCCGGCGCTCTCGGGCTCGGGGAGGTTTTCGGGCGTGGTGCCGCTCGGGACGAAGGCGTTGCCGACCGGTCCGCCTTCCAGGGTGAGGAGGGCGACGAAGGCCGCGATCGCCATGAGGAGCAGGCCGACGAAGGCCAGCACGAGGAGCTTGCCCTTCTCGTCTCCGCCCGTGCGCGCTTGGGACATGGCGCCTTACCTAATGCGCCCTCGGGCGCGGCGCAAAAGGAATCACGGGGCGATGCGCTCGACGAGCTCGCGTCCGTTCCGCTCCGACCTTCCGCGGAGTTCGACGTAGTGCACGCCGGGGACCAGGCCGTCGCGCGCGGCCACGAAGACCTCCGCGAGGCGCGCGGGTTCGCCGAGGATCTCGACCACGGGCACGGGATCGCCACCCTCGAGGCGGACGGTGACGGGGCGGGAGGGCAGGGCGGCGAGCGCGAAGACGACCTCGCGCGCGGAGGCCTGGAGGATCCGGACGCCGTAGGCCTTCTGGCGCTCGAGGTGGTTGAGCTCCTCGCGCGCGCCGTCCTTCTCGAAGAGGATCCAGTAGGCGTCGATGGGCCGCTCGGGGTCGAAGGCGCCGCCGCGGAGGCGGGCGTCGTAGGCGACAACGTTGAGGTTGGTGCTCCGCTCGAGGACGAAGAGGCGCCGGCTCTCCACGCGCGCTTCCTTCTGGGCGCTGTAGCCGACGGCGAAGCCGAGGGCGAGGGAGACCGAAAGGACCGCGAGCCGCATCGTCCGCAGGCTAACACGGCGGGCGGGCGCACGGACGCCCGATGGCGTCGGGCGTCCTTGACCTGGGGAGGGGCGGAGGGTAGCGATCCGCGGACACAGCAAGGAGAGACGAGATGAAACGGCTCCTGGGAGCGCTCGCGCTCGTCGTCGCGGTGCCGGCCGCCGCGGACGAGGGAATGTGGACCTTCGACAACTTCCCCGCGCAGGTCGTGAAGGAGAAGTACGGCTTCGAGCCCACCAGCGCGTGGCTCGACCACGTGCGGCTCTCTTCGCTGCGCATCGCCGGCGGCTGCTCGGCGAGCTTCGTCTCGCCCCAGGGCCTCGTCCTCACCAACCACCACTGCGTCGAGACTTGCTTGGAGGGGCTGTCGTCCCCGCAGGAGGACCTGCTCGCGAACGGCTTCTTCGCGCGCACGTTCGAGGAGGAGCGCGTCTGCCCCAACTTCGAGCTCAACCAGCTCCAAAAGATCACCGACGTCACGGACCGCGTACAGAAGGCCGTGCGGGGCAAGGAGGGCAAGGCCTACGGCGAGGCCCTCGACCGGGAGCTCAAGCGCATCCACGAGGAGTGCGCCAAGCGCGACGACGTCCGCTGCGACGTGCTCGCCCTCTACAACGGAGGCCGCTACCACCTCTACGAGTACAAGCGGTACACGGACGTGCGCCTGGTCTTCGCGCCCGAGATGGCGGTGGGTTTCTTCGGCGGCGATCCCGACAACTTCAATTTCCCCCGCTACAACCTCGACGCCGCCTTCCTCCGCGCCTACGAGAAGGGCAAGCCCGTCCGCACCGACCACTTCTTGACCTGGTCGAGCGAGGGGGCGCGCGACGGGGAGCTCGTCTTCGTCTCCGGCCATCCGGGGAGGACGAGCCGCCAGCTCACCGTCGCCCAGCTCGAGGAGGAGCGCGACGTCTTCCTGCCGGAGTACCTCTTCTTCCTCGCCGAGTACCGCGGCCTGCTCAAGGAGTTCCAGAACCGCGGCCCCGAGCAGCGGCGCATCGCCATGGGCGAGCTCTTGTGGGTCGAGAACTCCTTCAAGGCGCTCAAGGGTCGCTGGCAGGCGCTGGTGCAGCCCGGACTCTTCGAGGAGAAGCGCGCCGAGGAGGCGGCGCTCCGCGCCTGGGTGGAGGAGGATGCGGATCGGAAGAAGGAATACGGCGGGGCGTGGGAGGCGATCGAGCGGACGCTGCGCGCGCAGCGTGCCCTCTCCCTCGAGTTCGCCATGGCGGAGGGCTCGCGGTTCGCGCGCGGCCTCTTCAGCGAGCTCTTTGCGCACGCCCGTACCCTGGTCCGCGCGGCCGAGGAGCGGGAGAAGAAGCCCGAGGATCGGATGCGCGGCTTCGCCGACCTGGCCGCGCTGGAGAAGCGCATCGCCTCGCCGGCGCCGATCTACCCCGAGTTCGAGATCGCCAAGCTCTCCTTCTCGTTGACCAAGCTGCGTGAGGCGCTCGGCGCCGACCATCCCTTCGTCCGCGAGGTGCTCGGCAACGAATCCCCCGAGAGCCTGGCGAAGAAGCTCGTGGAGGGCAGCCGCCTCGCGGACGCCAAGGTCCGCGTGGAGCTCTGGAAGGGAGGAAAGAAGGCCATCGAGGCCTCGGACGACGCGATGATCCGCTTCGCCCGCCGCATCGACGCCTCCTCGCGCCGCATCCGTGAAGCCTACGAGGCCGAGGTGGACGCGGTGGTCTCCGCCAACGCGGGCAAGATCGCGCGCGCCCGCTTCGCCGCCTACGGCACGAGCATCTACCCGGACGCCACCTTCAGCCTGCGCCTCTCCTACGGCGTGGTGAAGGGCTGGGAGGAAGGCGGCCGCACGATCGCGCCCTTCACCCGGATGGGTGGCCTGTTCGAGCGGGCGACCGGTGCGGAGCCCTACGCGCTCCCCGCGCACTGGCTGGAGAAGAAGGATCGGCTCGATCTCTCCACGCCGATGAACTTCGCGACCGACAACGACATCATCGGCGGCAACTCCGGCTCGCCGGCCCTCAACCGGAAGGGCGAGCTGGTCGGCCTGATCTTCGATGGCAACATCCACTCCCTCGGAGGGGAGTACGGCTTCGATCCGGCGACCAATCGGGCCGTGTCCGTGGACGCGCGGGCGATCGTGGAGGCGCTCCGCAAGATCTACGGGGCCGACCGCCTGGTCGACGAGCTGGTCTTCTCCAAGCCCGAGAGCGAGACCGCGCGGCGCTGAGCGTCGATTTTCTTGCCGCGATGCGGCAAAAAGTGGCGTTCGGCGGCTGGTGTTGCGCAGCGGACCGCGGTAGATAGCCGGTTCGGGGTGGGCGGCGCTCGCCTACCCGACTGGCGCAACCATCGCGGGTGTGCCCCAGGTTTGAGAGGGCGCGGTGCGTCCGCGCCACCTGGGTACCGCGAGCGGAAGCGGGCAAGCGGAGGTGTGCAGCATGAGACGCCCCTGGGCTGGTCCGGACTCCCCACGGATGTTCGAGAACGACTTTCTCGACGCGCTCTCGCGGATCCACTTCGCCGTCGTGCCCATCCTCTACGTCCCCGCGGTGCTGATCCTCTCCTGGATCAGCTTCACGCGGACCGACGTGGGGGCCTTGGCCTTCGCCGGATACTTCGCCCTGGGTCTTTTGGTCTGGACCCTGACGGAGTACTGGCTGCACCGCACCCTCTTTCACTGGATCCCGAACGCGCGGTGGGGGGAGAGGATGCACTTCTACCTGCACGGGGTGCATCACCAGTGGCCGCACGACAAGTACCGGCTGGTGATGCCGCCGGCGGTCAGCATCCCGCTCTTCTTCCTCTTTCTCGGCTTGTGGTTGTGGCTCTTCGAGGAGCGCGCGTGGGCCATGCACGCCGGCTTCGTGACCGGCTACATGATCTACGACCTCACGCACTACTACGTGCACCACGGCCGGCCGAAGGTGCGCCTTTTGCGCAAGCTGCAGGGGCACCACATGAGCCACCACTTCAACAAGCGCTACATGGACAAGCGGTACGGCGTCTCCAGCCCGCTCTGGGACTACGTCTTCCGCACGCGTTGAAACGGTGCGCTCCACCCCCGACGAGATCCGGGAGCGCATCGGTTCGGAGGAGGCCGTCCGCGCGCTGGCCGAGGCCTTCGTCGACGACGCGTTCGCCCGCCCGCTCGGCGAGCTGCTGGATCCCGCGCGGCTCGCCGCGGAATGCGTGCAGGGCCTGCGCCTGCTGATCGCATCGGAACCGGCGCACGCGGAAGGGCTCGCGCTCGGCGGGCGGATGCGCGCCTGGCTCCGCGCGCAGCCACGCACGCTGGGACACCTCGTCGGCCCGGCCCTCGAGGAGACGGCGCTCGATCTCGTCTCCCTGCCGTACGCGCCGAACCGCGAGATCCTCGTCTTCCTCCTCGACCGGGAGCCGATGCGCCAGCTTCTGCGGGAGCTCTTCTCGGAGGCGCTGCTCTCCTTCGCGCGCAGGTTCCGGGAGCCGGTGGCTTCGAATCCCCTGGCTCGGGGGCTCGGCGGTCTCGGACGGATGGCGCGCGAGCGGGCGCGCAACTCGACGCTGGGTGCGCTCGCCTCGGAGGTGGCCGGGCGCTTCACCGACGAGTTCGAGCGCCAGTTCGAGCGGCGCGCCGCCGAGTTCGCCGAAGCGGCCATCGGCCATCTGGTGGGAAAGCTGGCCGACCTTATCTCCGATCCGGCGCGGGCGGAGCAGCAGGCCTCGCTGCGACGCGCACTCCTTTCGGGGGTCTTCGCGCTGCAGACGGCGGAGCTCGCCGAGGAGATGGAGCGTTCCGGCCCGGCGGAGCGCTCCCGGCTGCTGCGGCGCGGGCTCGGCGCGTGGCTCGCTTCGGAGGGGGCGGAGCCGACGATCCGCGACGCCCTCGCGGCCGCGATCGCGCCCCATGCCCAGCGGCCGCTCGGCGAAGTCCTGGAGGCGTGGGGGCTGCGCGAGGACTACCGCGCGCTGGCCGTCGCGGGCCTCGAGCGACGGCTCGGACCTTTCCTCCAAGGCGACGCCTTCCGCCGCTGGCTCGAGGCGCGGCTCGGCTGATCAGAGCTTGGGGGCGGAGATCTTCCCCTCCTCGAGGACGAGGAGTTCGGCGGGGGCGAAGAAGTTGCCCTGGAAGAGGTCGTAGCCCCAGTCCATGGCGTTTCGAAAGGCGTCGGGCGTCTCGATCTTCTCGGCGAGCAAGGTGAGGCGGCGGCCGGCGAGACGGCGGGCCAGCGTGCGCGGATCCGCGCGCGGGTCGAGGAAGTCCACCTTCACGATGTCCGCCATCGCGAGAAGCCGTTCGCTGCCCCCGTCGAGGACGAAGTCGTCCAGCGCGATCAGATAGCCGTCCTCGCGGAGCCGCCGACAGGCCTCGATCACCTCGTCGGTCGGCCGCACCGATTCGAGGATCTCCACCACCACCCGATCCTTCGGCAGGTGACGGGCGATCCCGCCGAGCAGGTGCTTCTCCGTGAGGTTGACGAAGGCCCAGCGGCCGGGGGAGAGGCGGTCCAATCCGAAGACGTGGAGGCTGTCGTGGACGAGCCGCTCCACGGCCCGGTCGGCGTCGGGGAAATCGAAGACGTTCTTGTGGGGGGAGCTGCGGAAGAGGAGCTCGAAGCCGAAGATGCAAAGCTCGCGATCGAAGATGGGTTGCCGTGCGACCTGCGCAACGTCCATGCACCAAGCTAGCGCCCGGATTGCGGCGTTTCAAAAAGAAAAGGGCCGGCAGCCGGTGCGCGCTGCCGGCCGTGGACGACCACCCGTCCGGGCTCAGGTCGGATCCGGCTTGGGGGTCTTGTCGGTGCTCGGGGGGAGCTCTGGCTGGGCGATGTACTCTTCCGGGATCTTGCCGGTGAGGGTCTTGAGGAAGGCCACGATCGAACGGACCTCCTCGTCCTTCAGCTCCTTGCCGAGCTGGTAGCTGGCCATCATCCGCACGGCCTCGTCGAGGGTCGCCACCGATCCGTCGTGGAAGTAGGGGGCCGTCTTCTCGACGTTCCGGAGGGTCGGCACCGAGAACACGAACTTGTCGGCCTCGTTCTGGGTGACGTCGAAGCGGCCGAGGTCGTTGTCCTTGGGCCACGGCCGGACGAGGCCGAGCTTCTGGAACATCGTGCCGCCGACGTAGGTGCCCATGTGGCAGGTGGTGCAGCCCACCTCCACGAACTTGAGGAAGCCCTTCTTCTCCTCCTCGGTCAGTGCCTCCTCCTTGCCGGCGAGGAACTCGTCCCACCGCGAGGGGGTGGTCAGGCCGCGCTCGAAGGCGCCGATGGCCCGCCCGACGTTCGCGAAGGTGACCGGATCCTCCTCATCGGGGAAGGCCTTCCGGAAGAGCTCGACGTACTCGGGGATGGACTTGAGGGTCTCGACCACGCGCTCCTCGCTCGGCATCGCCATCTCCACCGGGTTGAGGATCGGGCCGAGGGCCTGCTCCTCGACGGTGGCGGCGCGGCCGTCCCAGAACTGCGCGTGCCGGCCGGCGGCGTTGTAGACGGTCGGCGAGTTGCGGTTGCCCGTCAGCTGGCGGTGGCCCGGGGAGACCGGCTTGCCGTCCTGCCCGTAGTTGCGCAGGTCGTGGCAGGAGTTGCACGAGAGATCGTGGTTCTTCGACAGGCGGGTGTCGTAGTAGAGCATCCGCCCCAGGTCGATCATTTCCTGGCTCGGCGGCGCGTCGCCGACGTCGATGCGCTTCGGCAGCGGCGTGCCGAACGCCGCGAGCAGGGCGCGGTCGATCTGGACCTTCTCGATTTCTTCCTTCGTGGCGGGCGCGGGGGCCGCCTCCTTGGCCGGTTGCTCGCGCTTGCACGCGGTGACGAGAGCGAGCCCGGCCACCATGCCGATCGCGAGTCTGCGCATGATGTCGCTCCGGTTGAAACGTTCGAAAACGCCGAGACCTTAGCCCCCTCGGCGGGGGCTTGTCGAGCGTTACGGCCCAATGATGCGGTAGCGCGCGAAAGGTTGCGCGCCCACGGCGCGCGCGATCTACGCGGCGATCTGCTTGAGGATGTCGAGCTCCTCGAGCGCCTTGCCCGCGCCGATCACGACCGCCGAGAGCGGGTCTTCCGCGAGGAAGACCGGAAGGCCCGTCTCCTCGCGCAGCAGCACGTCGAGGTTGCGGAGCAGCGCGCCGCCGCCCGCGAGCACGATGCCGCGATCCGCGATGTCGCCCGCCAGCTCGGGGGGCGTGCGCTCGAGCGTCACCTTCACCGCCTCGACGATCGCGTTGACCGGTTCGGAGAGGGCGTCGCGGATCTCGTCGGAGGAGACCGTGAGCGTCCGGGGCACGCCGGCGACGAGGTCGCGCCCCTTGATGTCCATGGTGAGGATCTCCTCGGTCGGATAGGCGGTGCCGATGCCCATCTTGATGAGCTCGGCCGTGCGCTCGCCGATGAGCAGGTTGTACTTGCGCTTGATGTGCTGGATGATCGCCTCGTCCATCTTGTCGCCGCCCACCCGCACCGAGCGCGAGTAGACGATGCCGGCGAGGCTGATCACGGCCACGTCGCTCGTGCCGCCGCCGATGTCCACGATCATGTTGCCCGAGGGCTCGGTGATCGGGAGACCGGCGCCGATCGCCGCGGCCATGGGCTGCTCGATGAGGTAGACCTCACGCGCCCGCGCGTTCTCCGCCGCCTCCCGCACCGCGCGGCGCTCCACCTCGGTGATGCCGGAGGGGATGCCGATCACGATGCGGGGTCGGACCAGCGCCCGGCGGTTGTGCGCCGTCTGGATGAAGTAGCGGAGCATCGCCGCCGTGATCTCGAAATCGGCGATCACCCCGTCCTTCATCGGGCGGATGGCCACGATGTTGCCCGGCGTGCGGCCGAGCATCTCCTTGGCCTCCTTGCCGACCGCGAGGACCTTCTTGCCGCCCCGCGCGTCCTGCTGCACGGCGACCACCGAGGGCTCGTTCGAGACGATGCCGACGCCCCGCATGTAGATGAGGGTGTTGGCGGTGCCCAGGTCGATCGCCAGGTCTCGGGACGCGATCCGGTAGATCCAGTCGAACATCGGGGTGGTGTCCTCGGGTCGTGGAAGGCGCTCTGTGTTCTAGCCCAGGAGATCCGAAATTCCAAAAGAAAACAGGGGCGAGCGCCCTGGGGTTCAAGGCGGGAGGGGGGTGCGGATCATCCTCCATTCCTCGGGGGAAAAGGTCGGGTCCAGTCGCAGCCACAGGACCCAGGACAGGCGCCCGCGCGCGGGATCGCCGAAGCGGAGATCACCCAGTCCGACCTCGAAGCTGCCGTCCTCGGCGACCTCGGTGGCGTGCGCGAGGAAGGGGGCCCGCGCCATCGCCAGAAAGGCCCTGCCCTCGCGCGTGTCGAGGGCGATCTGCATCCGCGGGTCGGTGGCGCCGGTGGGCAGGCTGCCATCCGGGCGGAGGCCGCCGGCCAGCGTGAAGCGGGCGCGGTGCCAGGTCTCGTCCGTCGTGCGGGCGAGGACGGCCCAGAGGAGGGGACCGGGGCCGAGGGGATAGGCCTGGATGGTCTCCACCTGCGCGTCGTCGGGCAGGAAGCGCTCGGCCGCGAGCTCGGCCCGCGCCTTGGTGACGGCGCAGATGCCGAGATAGAGCAGGACCAGCGGGACGACGCCCGATCGCGTCGGCGCGAGGTCGAGCACCCGCCGCTCCCGGGGGCGGCGCAGCCGTCCGCCCAGCAGGGGAAGGGCGAGCAGGAACCAGAGCCAGGGATCCGGGCTGGCGAGCCAGGCGAGGCCGACGCGATCCGACGCCAGGGGCCAGGCGAGGGGCAGGCCGTCGGCGGTCAGGGCGTCGACGATGAGGTGGAGGGCCACCGCCAGGGCGGCGAGCACGGCGGCCGCGCGCCGGCCTTCCGCGGGTACGAGCGGCCGGGCGACGGCGGCCAGCAGACAGGCCGTCAGCGCCGCGCCCGGGAGGGAATGGAGGATGCCCGCCGGACCGAGCGGGAGGAGCGCCTCGCGGAAGGGGGCGAGAAGATGGCGGTCCACGTCCGGCGCCAGGCTCGCGGAGAGGGCCAAGAGAAGGCGGGGAGCCGCCGGCAGGCCCCGCAGCGCGGGCCTGCGGGCGAGGTGGAGACCGACGAGGCTGTGGGTGATCGGATCCAAGGATGGGCTCGGACGAAACGAGGCTTCCTGCCCATACCACAGGTGCGCGTTTCGATCTTTCGAACGGCGCGTCGCGTTGCGGA
>DATGOH010000143.1:0-13660 GCA_035306165.1 Ferdinandcohnia sp. | reverse complement strand
CCGGAACCTCCTCGCGGCGGGCGGCGTCGAGGCCGTGGGGGAGGCGGGCTTCTCCTCCGGCGCCGCCGCGGCGGAGGAGTTCGCCAAGAGCGGCTGCTCGGTGGCGGTGATCTGCGGCGCCGACGCCACCTATGAGATCCTCGCGGAGGAGACGGCGCGCGCTCTCCGGGAGAAGGGCGCCTCGCACCTCCTCCTCGCGGGCTGGCCCGGCGAGATGGAGGCGAGGCTCCGCGAGGCCGGGGTCGACGGCTTCCTCTTCGCGGGCCAGGACGTGATCGAGGCCCTCACGTCGCTTCTGCGGACGTGCGGGGTCGAGGCTGCGGAGGCCAACCGATGATCCCCGATTTCTCCACGCTTCCTCTCGACGAGGAGATCCCGTCCGCCGACGCCGCCCCTAAGGTCGAGCGCCGGCCCACACCGGAGGGGATCGAGCTTTCCTCCGTCTACACGGAGCGCGACGTCGAGGGAATCGCGCACCTCGATTCCATGCCGGGGATCGCCCCCTTCGTCCGCGGACCCTATCCGACGATGTACGTGGGGCGGCCCTGGACCATCCGCCAGTACGCGGGCTTCTCCACCGCCGAGGAGAGCAACGCCTTCTACCGGCGCAACCTGGCCGCGGGGCAGAAGGGCCTGTCCATCGCCTTCGACCTGGCGACCCATCGCGGCTACGACTCGGATCACCCGCGCGTGCAGGGCGACGTCGGTATGGCGGGCGTCGCCATCGATTCCATCCTCGACATGCGCATCCTCTTCGACGGGATCCCCCTCGACCGGATGAGCGTGTCGATGACGATGAACGGCGCGGTGCTCCCGGTGCTCGCGCTCTACATCGTTGCCGCGGAGGAGCAGGGCGTCCCCCACCACCAGCTCACGGCGACGATCCAGAACGACATCCTCAAGGAGTTCATGGTCCGGAACACGTACATCTATCCGCCCGGACCCTCGATGAAGATCATCGGCGACATCTTCGCCTACACCTCGCGGGAGATGCCGAAGTTCAACAGCATCAGCATCTCCGGCTACCACATGCAGGAGGCGGGGGCGACGGCCGATCTCGAGCTGGCCTACACGCTCGCCGACGGCATCGAGTACGTGCGCACCGGGATGAAGGCGGGCCTGGACGTGGATGCGTTCGCGCCGCGGCTCTCCTTCTTCTTCGGCATCGGCATGAACTACTTCATGGAGGTGGCGAAGCTGCGCGCCGCGCGCCTGCTGTGGGCCGAGCTGATGCAGTCGCTCGGCGCGAAGGATCCGCGCTCGCTCGCGCTGCGCACGCATTGCCAGACCTCCGGCTGGAGCCTGACCGCGCAGGACGTGTTCAACAACGTCGCCCGCACCTGCATCGAGGCGATGGCGGCGGTGCACGGACACACGCAGTCTCTGCACACGAACTCGCTGGACGAGGCGCTCGCACTGCCCACGGATTTCTCGGCGCGCATCGCGCGCAACACCCAGCTTTTCCTCCAGCAAGAGGCCGGCACCTGCCGCACCATCGATCCCTGGGGCGGCTCGTACTACGTGGAACGCCTCACCGCCGACCTCGCGGCGCGCGCCCGCGCGCACATCGAGGAGGTGGAGAAGATGGGCGGTATGGTCAAGGCCATCGAGGCCGGCCTGCCGAAGATGCGCATCGAGGAGGCGGCGGCGAAGACGCAGGCGCGCATCGACTCCGGCCGGCAGGTGATCGTGGGCGTCAACCGCTACCGCCTGCGCCCGGAGGAAGAGGAGAAGGTCGACATCCTCAAGGTGGACAACTCCCAGGTGCGCGCCGCCCAGATCGCGCGGTTGAAGAAGCTGCGGGCGGAGCGCGACGAGCGGCGCGTGCAGCAGGCCCTCGACGCGCTCACCCGCGCCGCGGAGACGGGGGAGGGAAACCTCCTCGAACTCTCCGTGGAGGCGGCGCGCGCCCACGCCACCGTGGGCGAGATCTCCTACGCCCTGGAGAAGGTCTTCGGCCGCTACCAGGCGACCTCGCACTCGGTCCAGGGCGTCTACGAGCGGGAGCTCGGAGAGGAGAGGGAGAACGTGGATCGCGTGCGGGACCGCGTGGAGGCGTTCGCGCGGCGGGAGGGGCGCAGACCCCGCATCCTCGTCGCGAAGATGGGGCAGGACGGGCACGACCGCGGCCAGAAGGTGATCGCCTCGGCGCTCGCCGACCTCGGCTTCGACGTGGACATCGGTCCGCTCTTCCAGACGCCCGAGGAGACGGCACGCCAGGCGGTGGAGAACGACGTGCACGTGGTCGGCGTGAGCTCGCTCGCCGCCGGCCATCTCACCCTCGTGCCCCAGCTCCGCGAAGAGCTCGCTCGCCTCGGCCGCGAGGACATCCTCATCGTGGCGGGCGGCGTCATCCCGCCCCAGGATCACGATGCACTCCGCGCCGCGGGCGCCGCGCTCATCTTCGGACCGGGTACCGTGATCGCCGACGCCGCCCTGGAGCTCATCGAGCTGATCGAAGGCGCCTGAGCGCGATGAATCGGGACCGTCCGACTCGTACGCTGCTGTCCGTCGATGCCTACGTGGAGGGCGTGCTCTCCGGTTCCCGCGCCGTGCTCGCGCGCGCGATCACCCTGATCGAGAGCACCAACCCCGAGCACGAGCGGATGGGCCAAGAGGTACTGACCCGCGTGCTCGCCCATACGGGAAACGCGCAGCGGATCGGCATCAGCGGCGTGCCCGGCGCGGGCAAGAGCACCTTCATCGACGCTTTCGGTGTGCACCTCACCGGCCTCGGCCATCGGGTGGCGGTGCTCGCCGTCGATCCGTCGAGCCGGGTGAGCGGGGGGAGCATCCTCGGCGACAAGACGCGGATGCAACGGCTCGCCGCCGATCCGAACGCCTTCATCCGTCCCTCGCCGAGCGCGGGCTCGCTCGGCGGCGTGGCGCGCAAGACGCGCGAGGCCGCGCTCCTCTGCGAAGCGGCGGGCTTCGACGTGGTGATCGTCGAGACGGTCGGCGTGGGCCAGTCCGAGACCACCGTCGCCGAAATGGTGGACTTCTACCTGGTGCTCATGCTCCCCAACGCCGGCGACGAGCTGCAGGGGATCAAGAAGGGCATCCTCGAACTCGCCGATCTCATCGCCGTGAACAAGGCCGATGGCGAGAACGTGGAGGCCGCCCGCCGCGCCGCGCGGCAGTACGAGGCGGCGCTGCGTTACGTGCGACCGATGCATCCCGGGTGGAAAGTCCCCGTCCTCACCTGCAGCGCGCTCGAAGGCAAGGGCCTCGACCGCATCTGGGCCAAGATCCGCGAGCACGCCGAGATCCTGGAGCGAAGTGGCGAGCGCCAGCGCCGCCGCGATCGGCAGCTCCTTTCGTGGACCTGGGGGCTGGTCGAGGAGGCGCTGCTCGGCGCGCTGCGCGCCGCGCCCGGCATGGAGGAGCGCATCGCGCGCCTGGAGCGCGCCATCCTCGAGCGCCGCACCACACCCTTCCTCGCCGCGCAGGAGATCCTCGACGCCTTCCTGCGACGGGAGGGCTGAGGGGGCCTATCGGAAGACGCGCTTTTGCACGTCGATCGCCTCGGCGCCGCATGGGCGCGCGCCCCGGGGCGGAGCGGGTGATCGCACGCGGCCGTCGGGCACAAGGATCCTTCCCCCGGAGAAGGGATCGGCATGCTGGGCGCTCGGTGGATGCATCGGCTGTTCTGGACTTGCTTGTGCGTCTATTGGGCGACGGCGCACGCAGCGATTCGCTCGCCGGATGCGGAGGTGCTCTTCGAAGCGTGTGATGCACTGAAGACCCGCGGGAGCTTCGCCGTCGAGCCCGTGTCGGCGTGGGAGGGCTTCGGCGTCGCCGCGGGGCGCGACGGGCGGACGTACTCGATCTTCGGCCCCCTCGGTTCCATCGCATGCGTTCCCCTGCTGGCGGTGGTCGACGCGCTCGAGCCCGCGGCGCTCTTCGACCGATGGGGCATCGCGCCGCCGCCGAGCCACTACGTGGAAGGCGGGCTCTTCGCCGCACTCGACCGCGCGGCCCCCACGGAGATCGAACCGCACGCCCGCCGCGCGCTCGTCGCCTGGGTCTTCAACGCGGTGGTCTCCGCGCTGGGCGTGGTGCTTTTCTTCCGGATCGCGCGGCGCTTCGCGTCCGACGATCGCGCAGCGCTCGTCGTCGCCGGAGTCTACGCGTTGGCCACACCCGCCTGGCCCTACGCCGGCACCTTCTTCTCCGAGCCGTTGGCGACGCTCCTCCTCCTGGCCGCCGTGGATCGCCTCGCTCTCCCGGAAGGCCGGGACGAGCCGTGGCACCTCGTCGTCGGTGGCCTGCTCGCGGGGCTGGCCGCCTGGGCGCACGTCACCGCCGTGCTCTTCGCTCCCTTCCTCCTCGCGCTCGCGGCATGGCGGCGCGGCGCCTTCGCCCCGGCGGCGGCGCTCGCCTTCGGGGCCGGCCTCGGCATCGCGCTGGGCGGACTCGCTGCCTATCACTTCGCGCTCTGGGGCGATCCTTTCGAGACGGGGAGGGGAGCGGACTACGGCCGCTTCGTCGCACCGTGGCGGGGCTTGTACGGCCTGCTCCTCTCCCCGGGAAAGGGCCTTTTCGTCCACGTGCCCATCGCGGTGCTCGCCGTTTGGGCCTTCCCCGCCTTCGTCCGGCGGCATCGAACCCTCGGCGCGATCCTCGTCGCCGCGCTCCTCTTCCGCCTCGTCTTCGTCGCCGCGCGCAGCGATTGGCACGGGGGCTTTTCGCCGGGGCCGCGCCTACTCGTGCAGGCGATCCCCTTCCTTCTTCTACCCCTGGTGCCGTGGCTCGAGTCGCGGCTCGACGGGCGCTCGCCCGCGCGCATCGCCTTCGCGCTCCTCGCCATCGCCTCGTTTGCCATCCAGTGGCTCTTCGTGGCGGGCGAACCCTTCGGCGTCTTGCACGCGCTTCGGCTCGAGGCAATGGCGGCGGGGCAGAACGTCTTCGAAGCGGACCGCCTCTACCTCGACTTACACCTCGCGCCGCTCGTCCACCTTCCGCGCGGCGCGGTGGGGCCCCTCCTTTTTCGCGACGTCGGCGCACCCTTGCCCCTGTGGGCGCTCGGATTATGCTCGGTGCTTTCCCTGGCAGGTGGCATCGTGGCGAGCGCGGCGACGAAGGCGGAGTGGCTCCGGGCCCGAAGGGCGTGGTGGGCGCCGCTCGCCCTGGGCGCGGCCGTCGTCGCCCTCTACGCACCCTCGCTCGGGAACGGCTTCACCAACTGGGACGACCCCCAGTACGTGGAGAACAATCCCTTTGCCGCGCGGGGGTGGCTCGGGATCCCGCTCGCCTTCCTCGGGGTGCACGAGGATGCCTACTACCCGGTCACCCACGCGATCTACGCGGTGATCCAGGCGCTCTTCGGGCCTTCGGCGCTCGCCCATCACGCCGTGCAGGTCGGGCTCTTCGCCGCCGGGGTTTCGCTCCTTCCCTGGGCGCTCGCAGCCTTCGGGATCCCCGCGTCGGTCGGCTTTTGGATCGCGCTGCTCTGGGCGGCTCACCCCATGCGGGCCGAGTCGGTGAGCTGGGCGGCGAACCTCAAGGATCCCGCCGCCTTCCTCGGCCTCGTGGTGGCCTTCGGCGCCTACCATCGGGGGCGGCGCAAGCTCTCGATCGCCGCCTTCGCCGCGGCGCTCTTGGCCAAGTCCATGTTCTTCCCGCTCGCCGGCCTCTTCGTCCTGCTCGACGCGCGCACGGCGGGCTGGAAGGGAGCGTTGCGGCGGTCGGCGCCCTACCTCGGCATCGCGCTCGCCGTGGCCTTCCTCGGCGCCTACCTCCACGTCCTGCCCTCGGAGGCGCGGGCGCGGACACGGCCGGGCGGGAGCCTTCTCGGCGCGGTTCCCTCCATCCTCTACCTGCCCTGGTGGTACCTGTGGCGGACCCTCTCGCTCCGGCACCCCCAGAGCGTCTACACCTTCGAACCCGTCGGTTGGTTCGATTCCCGTTTCGCCCTCGCCCTCGTGGGTTGGGCCCTGCTCCTGCTGCTGCTTTGGAGGATCCCCGCAAAGTGGCGTGGACCCTGGCGCCTCGGCGTGGCCGCCTGGGCGCTGCCCTTCCTCCCCGTGACCGGGTTGAGCCCCCTCGTCCACCACGTGGCCGACCGCTATGCCTTCTTGCCGAGCCTCGCCGTGGTCGCCGGTCTGGTGCTGGGCGTGCGGCAGCTCGCCCCGCGCCTACCGCGGCCGGTGCCGGCGCTCCTCGCCGCCGCCGCGATCCTCGGCCAGGCTGCCGGGAGCGTCGCGCGGCAGGCCGACTACCGCGATGCCATCACCCTCTGGGAGGCCGATCTGGCACGCGCGCCGGAGAACTGGACGGTGCGCTACAACCTGGCCGGCGCCTACGGCGGGGTGGGGCGGTGGGACGACGCGCTCGCCCAGCTCGAAGCCGCCCTGGCCATCCGCCCGAGCGAGGCCACCGAGCAGTGGCTCGCCTTCGCGCGGCTCGCGCGCGCGGGGCTTCCGTCCGAAAGGGTGCCCGCCCTCGCCGCCGCGCTGGCGGCGGCCGAGGATCCGACGCCGATCTGGCTGGAGGCGACGCGGGAACTCGTCCAGCGGGGGAACCTCGAAGGTGCGCGCGCGATCCTCGCCGAGCTCCCCCGGGATCGGGCCGACGTGAGCTTTTTCGTGGGGATGGTGGACGCGGCCGAGGGAAAGACCGAGGATGCGCTCGCGCGCATCGGCGAGGCCATCGCCCGCGATCCGGATCTCGAGCAGGCGCACCTCTTCCGCGCGAGCCTGCTCGCGAGCCTCGGGCGCGACGAGGATCTCGCCCGCCTCGCCGCGGTGCATCTCCCGACGAGCCGGGCGCGCGCCGAACTCGCCAAGGCGAGAGCGATGGCGCTCTTGCGCTTGCGCCGCCCGGAGGAGGCGCTCGCCGCCACGGAGGTGGAAATCGAGCCGGCGCACCGCCCCATCGTCAGCGGGGCCCGCGCCGCCGCGCTCCTCTTGCTCGGCCGCACCGAGGAGGCCCGGCGCGAGGCCGAGACGGGCGACGGGCCCGGCGCCGACCGCCTCCTCTTGCGCGCCATCCTCGACCAGACCGAAGAATGAGCCGCTGATCCGGCGCTCGGTTCGCATACATCCCTAGGGGAGAAGACCACGGACCCAATCCCCGGAGACAGGATGTTTGCGGAGCTGGCGCGCTCCTTCGCGGGCGCCCTCGCAGATCGTGTGTCTCTTCTTTGTCTGGGCGTCGCGCTCGCATCGGCGCTGGCCTGGCTGGAAGCGACGCGCCTTCCTCTTCGACGCGCCGTCGTGGCCTGCGCGGCGGCGCTCGGTCTCGCACACGCCTGGTCGATGCGTTGGCTCGCCGACGACGCCTTCATCAGTTTCCGCTACGCGAAGAACTGGGCCGCGGGGCTTGGCCCGGTCTTCAATCCGGGCGAGTGGGTGGAGGGGTACACGAATTTCCTCTGGATGGCGCTGCTCGCCTTGATGGGGACATGGAAAGCGAGCATTCCCCATGCGGCCTTCTTCGGGAACCTCCTGTCCCTGGTCGCAGCGCTGTGCGGCACGGCGTGGATCGTCCGCCGGCTGTGGCCCAAGGCCCAGGTCCCCTTCGCCGCGCTCGCCTTGGCGGGCTGCTCCGGTTTCGCGGAATTCGGCACGTCGGGGCTCGAAAGTATGCCGCTGGCCGCAGCGGTGGTGTGGGGGATGGGCGCTTCGCTGGAGGGGCGTCGTGCGGAGCCGCTGGCGGGTTTCGCCTTTGCGCTCGCGGTGCTCCTCCGTCCCGACGCCTCGCTCCTTTGGTGCGCCTTCGGTCTCGCCCTCGCCGTGGAGGACCTGGTCCACGGGCAGGAGGCGTCGCTCGCACGGCGCCTGCGACCGCGGCGCTACCTCTCCTATGCGGCGCCGCTCACCACCCTCTATCCGCTCTACTTCGCCTGGCGCTGGTGGACCTATGGCAGCCTCGTCCCCCACACCTTCGCCGTGAAGGTGCCGGGCGCCTATTGGGAGCAAGGCCTCTTCTACGTGGCGCACGCGGTGCTCACCTCGGGCGGTTGGGCGTGGCTACCCGCGCTGCTCTTCGCGCTGGCCGCACCGGGCGGTGGGCGCGGCGAGACGCGCTTGCGCACCTTCGCGGCGATCGCGCTGCCGCTCTTCGGCGCCTACCTGGCCTACGTGGGCGGCGATTTCATGGAATACCGATTCTTCGTGCCGCTCTTTCCGATCGCGTTCGTCGCGTGTGAGCTCGGCCTCCGACGATGGGCAGAGAGGGCGGTCGGTCGGCGACGATGGGCCGTCGCCGCGGTCGGTGTGCTGGCTCTGGCGGCCGTCGCCACGCCCATCCGGTTGATCCCGCCGTTCGGCGTCCGCTGGCACCTCGCGGCCGAGCACACTTTCTACCGCGTCACTTCCCTCTTTCCCCTGGAGATTCGGTCGGCATCTTGGATGCGCGGAAAGGTCTATGGCGACTTCTTCCGCGCGATCGGCGTCACTCCGCGCTTGGCGACGGGTGTCATCGGAATGGTGGGGTATCTGACCGATCTCCCGATCGTCGACTCGCTCGGACTCACCAACGCGCGGGTCGGACGTCTGCCCGTGAAGGAGCGGGGCCGTCCCGGCCACGAGCGGGTGGCGGACCTGGACACGCTCCTGGAGGAGGAGGCCGTCCTCACCACCGACGTCTACTGGCCCGAGGAGGTGATCTCCCTCTCGATGGGAATCGTGGACGGCGTCCCTCTCCTGTTCCTCCAGTACGACGAGGAGCTCCTGCGCGCGCTCGCGCGCCGGCCCGGAGCGATCCTCCCCGATCCGGAGGCGGACATCGGCGCCGTGCTCGCGGAGGAGAGGCCCCTGCACGTCCTCGAAGCGGTGCACGCCTTCTACGAACGCTTCCTCCGGCGCCATCCGGATCGCGACCTCTTGCTGGACCGCATCCGATCGGCGATCGAAGCGGCGCGCGCAACTGGACGCTCCCTGAACGGTTCGCCCCCGCGCGGTCGGCGGGGTGCGAACCCCTTCCAGGGAGAGGACAAAGCGCCTATCCTGCGCCGCGGAGGAAACGACTTTGTTCCGCAAGATTCTCGTCGCCAATCGGGGAGAGATCGCGGTCCGGGTGATCCGGACCTGCCGGGAGATGGGCATCCGCACGGTCGCGGTCTACTCGGACGCGGATCGCGGCGCGCTGCACGTCCGGATGGCGGACGAGGCGGTCCGCGTCGGTCCGGCGCCGTCGAGCGAGAGCTACCTGCGCATCGATCGCATCCTCGAGGCCGCCCGCGTCACCGGGGCGGAGGCCATCCACCCCGGCTACGGCTTCCTCTCGGAGCGGGCGCCCTTCGTCGAGGCCTGCGAGGCCGCCGGCCTCGCCTTCATCGGCCCGCGGCCCGCGGCGATCTCCGCCATGGGCGACAAGACGGAGGCCCGTCGCCGGATGATCGAGGCGGGCGTGCCCGTGGTTCCGGGCATGGAGCAGCCGGAGGCGGACGGGCAGAAGGCGAAGGAGTTCGCGCGCTCCATCGGCTTCCCCGTGATGATCAAGGCGGCGGCCGGCGGCGGCGGCCGCGGCATGCGGCGGGTGGATTCCGAGGAGGAGTTCGACGCCGCCTTCGCCGCCGCGCAGCGCGAGGCCCTGGCCGGCTTCGGGGACGACCGCGTCTATGTGGAGAAGTTCCTGGAGAAGCCCCGGCACGTGGAGATCCAGATCTTCGCGGACCAGCACGGCAACTTTATCCACCTCTTCGAGCGCGAGTGCTCGGTGCAGCGGCGGCACCAGAAGGTCATCGAGGAATCGCCCTCGCCGATCCTCGACGAGGACCTCCGCCGCCGCATGGGCGAGGTCGCGGTGCGCGCGGCGCGCGCGGTCGACTACGTGGGTGCCGGCACCTGCGAGTTCCTCGTGGATGCGAACCGGAACTTCTACTTCCTCGAGATGAACACCCGCCTGCAGGTGGAGCACCCGGTCACCGAGCTCCGCTGCGGGGTGGATTTGGTGCGCTGGCAGATCGAGGTGGCGAGCGGCCTTCCGCTTCCGATGCAGCAGGAGGATCTCGTCCCCAAGGGCCACGCCATCGAGGCGCGCATCAACGCCGAGGATCCGGCGCGCAACTTCATGCCGAGCCCGGGGAAGATCACCTACCTTAGGCTGCCGGGCGGCCCCAACACCCGCATCGACAGCGGCGTCTATCCCGGCTACACGGTGCCGATGGCCTACGATTCGATGATCGCGAAGCTGATCGTCTGGGCACCGGACCGTGTGCAGGCCATCGCGCGGATGAAGCGGGCGCTCTCGGAGTTCGTGGTCAAGGGCATCACCACGAACATCGGCTACCTCAAGCAGATCCTCGCCCACCCCGAGTTCGAGAGCGGCGACTACGACACCACCTTCCTCGCGCGCAGGGGCGACGAGCTGCGCGCGGACGGCAACGGCGAGCTGGCCCGCGTCGCCCTGGTCGCCTCCGCCGTCTACCAGTTCCAGATCGACAAAAACCGCGCCCGGCGCCTCGAGATGGCGGCGCAGGGGGCGAGCGCGGCCCGCTCCCGCTGGGCGGAGATGGGCAGGCTGCGCGCGCTCGGCCGGGGAGGCGTTCGATGAGATACCAGGCGACCCTCGACAAGAAGCAGCACGAGATTCACGTCACCGAGAAGGGCGAGGGCCTGTACGAAGTGGTACTCGACGGGCAGGTCCACACCGTGGACGCGCTCCCGCTGGACCACGGCGGCGTCAGCCTGATCGTCGACCACGCTTCCTACTCGGTGGAGATGGAGGAGATCGGCGACGGCAAGATCAACGTCCTCGTCCGGGACCAGATCTTCCAGATCGAGCTCCTCGACGAGCGGCGGCTGCGCATGCGGCTCGCCAGCGGCCGCTTCCGGGTGGAGGGGCCGCAGACCGTCACCGCGCCCATGCCCGGCAAGGTGGTGCGCGTCCTCGTCCGGCCCGGCCAGGAGGTCAAGGAAGGCGAGGGCCTGGTGGTGGTCGAGGCGATGAAGATGGAAAACGAACTGGGCAGCCCCAAGGACGGTACGGTAAAGGAGGTTTTCGTCCAGGAGGGGGCCTCGGTGGAGGGAGGGGCCAAGCTCGTCGTCGTGGAGTGAGGATGCCGCTGGCGACCGCGGCCCCATGAACCCGGAAGGGGGAATGCCGATGGAGACCAGCGCGGCCGGGGTACGCCCCGCGGGCGCGATCCAGGGGGGAACGCCGTTTCGCCTCTACGCCGAGATCGCCTCGAGCGAGGCCACGGGATGGCTGCGTCTTTGGAACGCGGCGGGACAGCTCTTCGAGATCGGCTTTCGCAAGGGCAATCCGGAGCGCATCCGCACCGACGTGGTGGATCTCGGCCAGGATCGCTACCTGCTGGCCAAGGGCGTCGTCTCGCCCGAGGTGCTGCAGGAGGTGCATGCGTCCGACGGCCGGTACATCGAGGCGCTGGTGACCCGCGGCCTGCTCCCGCCCGCCGACGCCTACCAGCACCTGACGAGCTACTACCGTGGCCTTCTGGCGAAGGCCCTGCTCGTCGACCAGGGCCGCTACGCGTGGTCCGAGGAGCCGGTGACCGGCGACGGCCTCCGCCTGGGCGATCGCTGGGCGCTCTTGACCTCCATCGGAAGACGGATCCCCTTCGCCGCGCTCGAGACGAGGCTGGGCGAGCGGGTGGGCCTGCCCGTGCGCCGCGCCGACGATCCTCGCATCCCGTGGGACGGCCTCGGCCTCGCGGCGGGCGAGCTGCGGGCGCTCTCCTTCCTGGACGGGCGCCAATCCCTCGCCGAGCTGATGGCGTCCCACCCGGACCATGCCCACACCCTGCTGCAGCTCGGTTGCTTCCTCGGCGACGCCGGTCTGCTCCGCTTCGGCGAGGAGGGGGAGGCGCCATCTGGGCCCGTGGGTGCGAACCGCACGGCGCCGACGCCCGCGCCCGCGGCGCCCGAGCCGGCGTCGAGCGAGGAGGCGGTCCTCGCAGCCCTGCGCGAACAGCTCGCGGAGCTGGAGAAGAAGGACCTCTTCGCGCGGCTCGGGGTTCCGACCGACGCGCCGCCGCAGCGGATCCGCAACGCCTATCTGCAGCTCGCCCGCGCCTACCACCCGGATCTCGGCGGAGCGCGCGGCGAGGTTCGCAAGCTCCGCGCCCAGATCACCGCCTTGCTCAACGAGGCCTACGACGTGCTCAGCGGCCCCGGGAGGCAGGCCTACCTCGAGGAGCTCCGCACCGGTGGCACGCAGAAGGTGGACGTCAGCGCCATCCTCGAGGCGGAGCGGAAGCTCCACGTCGCCATCGCCCTGGTGCGCGAACGCCGCTTCGAGGACGCCGCTCGCGTGCTCGACGAGGCCCTGGCCCTCCACGACGCGGAAGCCGAGCTCTGGGCCTACCGGGCCTACGTGCGCATGGCGGCCGCGCGGGACAAGGACGCGGCGAAGGCGGAGGTGTTCGCCGATCTGGAGAAGGCCCGCAAGCTCGGCGAGCGCTCGCCGATGGTCTTTCTTCTCTCCGCCCGGATCGCCAACGTTCTGGGTGACGGCGCCGCCGCGATCCGCTACTACGAGCGCTGCCTCGAGCTGGATCCGGGGCATCAGGAAGCCGCGCGGGAGCTGCGTTTGCTGCGCAGCCGGCGCGTGTGAGGTCGAGTTGGCGGAGCTGAGTGGAAAGGATCGGCGGGCCTTACGCGCCCTGGGGCATCACCTGGAGCCCATCGTGCAGATCGGCTGGCAGGGGGTGACCCCGGCGGTCGTGCGCGCGGTCTCGGAAGCGCTCGACGTCCACGAGCTGATCAAGGTCAAGGTGCTGGAATCCGCGCCCAAGGGACGGTTCGAGACGGCGCAGGAACTGGCCGAGGCGGCCTCGGCCGAGCTCGTCCAGGTGCTCGGCCGCACCATGCTCCTGTACCGCCCGGCACCGCAACCGCAGGAGAAAAGGAAAGGGCCGCCGAGGGCGGCCCTGCACGCGACGATCGGAGGTGCGGGCGATCGGCCGGCCGCGCGCATGCCCCGCCGGGCGATCACCCAGGGCGCGTCCACGAAGAAGACGCGCGGCTAGTCCGCCCGGGGCGAGGGGCCGATCGCCGCGCGGCTCAGTGCCCCGTCACGCGGATCGAGATCGGTCCCGAGAGCTCGAAGGGGATGCGCCCCATCGCGAGCCGGACCTGGCCCTTCACCTTGTACTGGAGCTGGCTGCTGCCCTTGAGGTGCGCGCCGACCTGCGGGAAGTTGGACTCGTCGAGGTTGACCGGCAGGTCGATCTCCACCCCGCCACCGCGGGGGATCATTCGCTTGGTGCCGGCCACGCCCCGGTCGATGGCCACGCCGTCGATCTCCAGGTCGTACTCCACGTTCTCGAGCGGGACGTCGAAGGCGTTGGGGTTGTCGATCCGGAAGAAGAAGACGAGGCCGACCCGCCGCTCCGAGGGAATGGCGCCCGCCTCCACCTGGTGGATCTTCACCTCGGGCACGCGGGGGGTGCGGACGCGCCCGGCGCGGGTGAACTCGTAGTGGACGCCGTTCGAGCCCACCACGTGGCCGCGCACGATCACGGGCATCGAGCCCTCCTGCTCCATCAGGGCGGTGAGCTCCTCGGGATCGCTGGTGTAGGCCGAGCGGCCGCCCACCTGGATGACGCCGTCCTCGGGGACGTCCGCGGCCGCGAACGAGCTCTCGCCCTTGGCCCGCGGGTTGGGCGGGGAGCCCGTCAGGACCTCCCAGTGCGCCGTGACGGGCGAGACGTTCGGGGGCATCTGGAGGTGCGCGAGGGCGGTGAACTCGG
>DATGOH010000142.1:0-7033 GCA_035306165.1 Ferdinandcohnia sp. | reverse complement strand
CTCGACGATCGACGCGTCCGCGAGACGGACGGCGTAGCGGATGGTGCCGTCGGGATCGAGGACGGGCGTGGCCTCGGGAAGATCGTCGGCGAAGGTCGCCTCCGCCGCCTCGATCAGCCGGCGCGCGGGACGCACCTCGGCCGTGCGACCGGCGAAGCGCGCGACGAGAAGGTGCGCCAGCGCAGCGGCGGCGGCCGGCGAGGCACCGCGCTCGATGGCCCACCGCTGCAGGCTCGCACGCGTTTGGCTCCCGAGGTGCAAGCGTTCCACGGGCGCGAATCTACTCCTCGAGCAGCGAGATCGCGAGCCGGCGTCCCATCTCCTGCTCGATGAAGACCACGTCGCTCGCGCCCACCAGGCGCAGGATCCGCGCCTCGCGCTCGGAGTTGGCGCGGGCGATGATGCGCTCGACGCCGATTTCCCGCAGAACCGACGTCGCGAGCACGGCTGTCTCGAAGTCGTCGCCGATCGCGACCACGGCGATGGATGCGCCGCGGGCGCCCGCGGCCTCGAGCGCCTCGAGGTCGGTGGCGTCCGCCTGGACGACGACGGGGAGCTCGTCGGCCGCCTCCTGGACCACCTCCATGTTGCGATCGATGGCCAATACGTCGGCGCCGCGCTTTGCCAGGGTCTCCACGAGGGTGCGGCCGAACCGGCCGAGGCCCACCACGACCACGCGATCCATGTCGTCTTTCCTCATCCGAACTGCACGTGCTGTGCAGGGTAGTGCACCTCGACGGGCCTTCTTCGTTCGAAAAAGGCCAGCAGGAGGGTGAGCGGTCCGAGCCGCCCCAGGACCATCAGGCCGATCACCACCAGCCGCGAGGCGGGACGGAGCTCGGGGGTGAGACCGAGGCTCATGCCGGTGGTGGAGAAGGCGCTCACCGCCTCGAAGACCGCTGCGAGCGGGCGGTGCGGTTCGAGCGCGAGCAGAAGGAGGATGCCGAGCGCCAGGACCACCAACCCGCTCCAGAGGATGGCGATGGCGCGGAGGATGTCCTCCTTGGGGACGGTGCGGCCGAAGGCGGCGACCTCGTTGCGGCGGCGGAGCACCGCGACCACGGCGAGGGCGAGGACCGCCGCGGTGGTCGTCTTCAGGCCGCCGCCCGTCGAACCGGGGCTCGCGCCGATCACCGCCAGGAGCATCAGCCATGCCAGGGCGGCGGGGCTCATCTGCTCGACGGAGGAGACGGCGAAACCCGAGGTGCGCACGCTGGCGGAGAGAAAGAGCGCGTGTCCGATTGTCTCGAGCGGTCCGCCGTGCGCGAGGCCGTGGCGCCCGTCGAAGAGGAGGAAGCCCAACGCGCCGGTCGCGAGGAGGATGCCTGAGGTCGCGAGCGCGAGCTTGGCGTGCAGGCCGAGGATCCGCCGGTCGCCGCGCAACCGCAGCCAGAGGGGAAGGAGCACGGGGGTGCCCAGGCCGCCGATCACGGCGAGCGCGCCGATGGTGGTCAGTGTGGCCGCTCCCGCGTTCTCGATGCCCCCGGGAAGCGAGGAGATGCCGGCGTTGCAGAAGGCCGAGACCGCGTGGAAGAGCGCGTGGAAGGCGGCGGGACCGGGCGCCATGCGCGCCGCGAACGAGACGTAGAGCAGGACCGCGCCCAGCAGCTCGACGGCCAGCGTGACGACGACGATGAAGCGCAGCGTGCGGCGAAAGCCGGTGGATGCGTCGGCGCCCAGCGTCTCGACCAGGTCGTGCTCGCGCTTGGCGGTGAGCTTCTTGCCCGAGAGCACGGCGAGCGCGGCGAAGAGGAACATGATGCCGAGGCCGCCGAGCTGGACGAGCAGGAGGATGACGACGAGGCCGAAGCCGGAGAAGGTGGTCGGGATGTCCACCACCGAGAGTCCGGTCACGGAGACCGCGCTCGTGGCGACGAAGAAGGCGTCGAAGAACGAGGCGTGCTCGGTCTCCCGCAGGCTGAAGGGGAGGGCGAGAAGCAGCGTTCCGACGAGGATGGCGCCGGCATAGGAGAGCACGATGGTCTGCACCGGCCGCAGCGCCAGGCGGAAGATGAAGCGCATCCGCCGCATCGAACGCTCGTAGAAGGAGGCGCCGCTCGCCGCGGCGACCACCGCGCCGTAGGTGCGGAGGATCTCGCCGGCGCGCGCGGGAGGCACCTGCCCGGCGAAGGTCTCCACCAGCACCTCCACCTTCGCGAGCACGAAGAGGATCGCGATCGCTTGGGTGGCGAGGACGAGGACGAAGGCACTGCGGGGTCGGCGCCGCCAGATGCGGTGGCGCAGCGCGTCCGCGACCAGCCAGCCGACCACGCCACCCTGGACGAGTGTGGTCAGCAGGCCGAAGCCGGGGTGGGGCAAGACCAGGTCGAGGCCGAGGGCGGCCACGGTGGCGCCGAGCGCGAACGGCGCGGCGCCCGGGGATGGGCGCGCGACGACGGGGCGCCGGTCGGGCGCCGGGGCGGGGGTGGATAGGGGATGGTTCATGGGCGCGGGATGCCGGCCCGTGCTCGGACGATGCGGAGGGCGCGCTCCACGTGCGTGCCGACGCGGAGCTGGGACGAGAAGGCGTCCAAGATCGTTCCCTGGCGATCGATGACGAAGGTCGCCCGGCCGGGGAGCAGGCCCAAGGTCTTCTTCACGCCGAAGGCGCGGCGCGCCGAACCGTCCGGATCGGAGAGCAGGCGGAAGGGAAGGCGATGCTTCTGCGCGAAGGCCTGGTGGGAGGCGGGGCCGTCGTGGCTGACGCCCACGACCTGCGCCCCCGCATCCACGAAATCCTCGTAGGCGTCGCGGAAGCCGCAGGCCTGCGCGGTGCAACCCGGGGTGTCGTCCTTCGGATAGAAGTAGAGGACGAGCACCTTCTCTCCCAGGAGATCGCGAAGCCGCACGGTGTTGCCGTCGGCGTCCACGAGGCTCACGTCGGGAACCGTCTGTCCGGGTGCGAGCATGATCGTTGCGCGCAGACTAGCAGACACCGCACAAACCGGGTAGCGGGGTCGATGGCCTTGCACCCCGGGGCGCGCCCAAGTATCTCCCCGGCCCGTGGAAGCCTTCCGCGGCGCGGGCCGACGGAGGCTGCGAGCCACCCGACGCTCCGATGGCGGCCGGCCGAAGGGCGGGTCGTAGGGCGTTCTCCCGCGCGGGCGTTTCGGCGACGGCCCGCATCGGGAAACTCAGATCGCCGGGGAGCTAGCCATGAAGATCTCGGAATTCATCCGGACGCATTTTCGGCACTTCAACGCGGCTGCGCTCGTGGACGCGGCGGAAGCCTACCGCAAGCACCTCGAAAGCGGCGGCAAGATGATGATCACCCTGGCCGGCGCGATGAGCACCGCCGAGCTCGGCATCTCGCTCGCCGAGATGATCCGCCAGGACAAGGTGCATGCGATCACCTGCACCGGTGCGAACCTGGAGGAGGACGTCTTCAACCTGGTGGCGCACGATCACTACGAGCGCGTGCCGCACTACCGCGACCTCACCCCGCAGGACGAATACGCGCTTTTGCAGCGGCACATGAACCGCGTGACCGACACCTGCATCCCGGAGGCGGAGGCCATGCGGAGGATCGAGGCCGCCGTCCTCGAGGAGTGGATTGCCGCCGACCGCGCGGGGGAGCGCTACTTCCCGCACGAGTTCATGTACCGCGTGCTCCGCAGCGGGAAGCTGAAGGACAGCTACCAGATCGATCCGAAGAACAGCTGGCTGCTCGCCGCGTGCGAGAAGAACCTTCCCATTTGGGTGCCCGGCTGGGAGGACTCGACGCTGGGCAACATGTACGCGAGCCACGTCATCGCGGGGGACATCGAGAACGTCCACACCGTGCGCACCGGCATCGAGTACATGCAGGAGCTCGCCGCGTGGTACATGGAGACCGCGCCGAAGACGCCCGTGGGCTTCTTCCAGATCGGCGGCGGCATCGCCGGCGACTTCCCTATCTGCGTGGTGCCGATGCTCGAGCAGGATCTCGGCCGCAAGGACGTTCCGCTGTGGGCGTACTTCTGCCAGATCAGCGATTCGACCACGAGCTACGGCTCGTACTCGGGCGCGGTGCCCAACGAGAAGATCACCTGGGGCAAGCTCGGCGTGGACACGCCGAAGTTCATCATCGAGAGCGACGCCACCATCGTGGCGCCGCTCGTCTTCGCCTACGTCCTCGGCTGGTGATCAGCGGCCGGCCACCAGCGCGATGGCGCAGAGGTGGTCGGCGTGCTTGCGGAAGGTGCCCCGCATCTCCTCGAGGCGGGCGATGGCACCGCGGGTGCGGATGGCATTGATGGCCATCCGCACCACGCCGAAGACGCCCTCGTCGGCGAGCATCCTATCGAGCTCGAGCAGACGCATCGGCAGGGTGGTCTGGGCCCGCACCTCGAATCCGGCGCCCTCGAGGAGTCCGCGCCACTCCTCGGGGGTGCCGATCCGCACCTCGACGTGGATGGCGGCCGAGAGGTCCTCGCGGATTCGCTCGCGCACCTCCATGGGCGTGCCGGATCGCACCGCGAGCTCGTGGATGGCATAGCGGCCGCCGGGACGAAGGAGGCGCGCCGCCTCGCGGACGATCTCGGCCTTCTTGTGCTCCTGCTGCATGCTGAGCATGGCCTCGCCCACGACGAGCGAGGCGCTGCCGTCGTCGAGGGGCACGCGTGAGGCGTCGCCCTGAAGGATCCGGGCGGCGGGAGCGCCCAGCGCCGCGATGGCGCGGCTCGCGGTGGCGGCCGCTGCCACGTCGCGCTCCACCCCCACGTAGGAGCGCGGCCTGTGGGCGAGGAGCTGCCGCGCGGTGATGCCCAGGCCCGGAGCGAACTCGACGACGTCGTCCGACGGCCCCGGCGCCGTCTGCTCGAGCAGCCACTTTGTGGCCTCGCGCCCGCCCGGGCGCAGGACGCGCTTGCCCAAGCGCGCGAGCAGCCAGTGTCCGGGCATCTTCTCGACCTTCAGCCCCTCGCCGATCGAGACCTTCGAAACCGCGTGCGTCTCCATGGGGGTACCTCCTGGGTTCATGAGGCTGAGAATGAGAACCATTCTCAACTTCTGGCAGGAGGGTAATCCGGAGGGCGGTCGCCTGCAAGACGATCCCGGGAATTTTTCGGGGTGGAAGCCGAGCGGGAGGTCGCAAACTGTACTGGCGTACTCAACGTGGTAGCCTTGTACACCGAAGGAGGGAATGCCGATGCGGTGGGGGTGGTACACACCGCTCCTATCGGCCCTCCTCGCGCTCGGCTGCCACACCCCGCAGCGCGAGTTCTGCCTCTCGGACGGCGATTGCCTGCCGGGATCGCGCTGCGTGCAGGAAGGGGACACCCGCGCGTGTCGACCCGTGGTGGCGGAGGGCGTCGGAGGCGCAGGGGGAGCGGGAGGCGAAGGCGGCACCGGAGGCGTCGGGGGTGCAGGCGGCAGCGAGGTGCCCACATACGCGGCGGAGATCGAGCTCTTGCTCGAGCCGGGGCCGAAGCTCGCCGAGATGCTGGACGGAACGGTTCGGCGCGTCGGGCGGGTCGTGATCCACCCGTCCGCGGGCGGCGTGTCGGAGATCGTGGTGCAGCCCCAGGCGCCGCTCGCCTTGCCGGGCCGGATCTCCGTTTCGCTCTCGATGCCCGGACCGCGGATTCCCCTTCATGCCGACGTGCGGGTGGAGGCCTTTCGGCAGGACGTCACGCTCGCCGCTTTCGCCACGGGGAAGGTCGAGCTTCAGCTCGAGGCGGAAAAGCACCACGAGGTCCGGGTGGAACTCGCGCCAGTGGCCGACTTCGACTGGGACGGCGACGGCGATCCGGACGCGATCGATTGCGCTCCCGACGATCCGAACCGCCACCGGCGGGGATTGGAGATCTGCGACGGCGTTCCCCAGAGCTGCGCGCCGCACTGCATCTTGCCGTTGGCGGAGGGCGAGACGATTCGGAAGGTCACCTGCGCGGGCAGGATGCGGATCTGTGCGGCGATCGTCGAAGAGGAGGACCGGGCGTTCATCCGGATCTTCCCCGGCGATGCCCCGTGGCTCTCGACCGAGAATCGGGAACTCGAGAACCTCGTCGACATCGAGTGGTCCGAGTACGACGAAACGCTTGCGGCCTACGCGAAGCCCAACATGCGTTTTCTCCGCACCGACGGAAGTCTGCATCCCGGTCGGACCACCGAGACGTACGGGATGCACTTCGCGTTCGCGGCGGGCCCCTATGGGGTTCTCGTGAGGGAACGCAGCTTCCCTTTCATGCTCTTTCACACGAAGACTTATCTGGACCGGGTGGATTACGGATTGTGTTCGTCGATCGACCAGCATCGATGCGTGCTCACGTTGTTCCCATACAACGTGAATTGGTCCACGGTGGACCGTGCGCTGATGACGACGTCGGGCGACCTCGTCGTTCTGTATGGAATCTTGCGGGAGCGCTCCCACATCGGCTTCCTCGTTTACGACACGAACTTGGACGACCGTCTTTTCGAACGCATCGGACCGGTGCCCGCGTTCGAGGGCGAGGTCCAACCGCGGCTCATCGGGCGCTCGGGCGACGGAATCCTCTTGGTGGCGGGGACCACGCCCGAGGACACCGCCGCGATCTGGATCGCGATGGCCGATTCCTACGACGCGCATCCGCCGCCGGAGCCGGTCGCTCTGCCCGAGGGGGTCTGCATCGCGGACCTCGCCGGGACCGGCCCGGATTTCGTGGTGCGGATGGCCGATTCTTGCGACGGAACTCTCCTCGAGTTGGCGCTCGATGCCCGGGGCATGCCCACGGGCGAGGTGGACCGCCATCCGCTTCTCGGCTGCGAGAAGCCGCGCTCGCTGGCCGTCCTTCCTCCGAAAGACGACGCGCCCGCGCGCGTCTTCGTCGCCTGCGAGGGCGAGGGGCACATGGTCGTCCGAGGTATGTATTGAGTGTGCGACGCGGGTTCCCGGCAGCGCGCGAACCCATTCGCAAGCGGCGTTCCCGGCGGATAAGGTAGGCACATGCGCGACTTTCTCCCACCTCCGGCGCCGCCAGGTGCGGGCACCATCGAGGTTTTCCAGGGCGACAACCTCGAGGTGCTGGCGGACTTTCCCTCGGCCTCCTTCGACCTCGTCTACATCGACCCGCCA
>DATGOH010000141.1:0-13137 GCA_035306165.1 Ferdinandcohnia sp. | reverse complement strand
CCGCTCCCGACTATGCTGAACCCGTTCCGTCCGCGTCCGACCACTCGGAGCCCGAGGAAGGGATCCCGACCCCCATGGAGAACGAAGAGTTCCGCCCGCTGTCGAGTGCCATCAAGTCGGTCGTCGAAGACCTCCACGCGCGCGCCGTGCAGGCCGGCTTCCCCGCGCCGCCCGCGGCCGCGCCCGCGTCCTCTTGCGCGCATTGCCACGGGCGCGGCTACCGGCTGGGCACCGACGGCGCCCACGCGGTCGCGCGGCTGTGCACCTGCGAGCGGCACTGCGCGGCGTGCGGGGGCCGCGGCTTTCTCGTGCACGCGCGCGACGGCTACGAGTTCAGCGAGCGCTGCGCCTGCCAGAGCCTCCCGCAGCGCGTGGCGGCCTACAACGCCGCCCAGCTCCCGGCGCGCTTCTGGGACAAGACCTTCGACAACTTCTACGTGGGACACGACGCGCCGCGCGCCATCCGCGACGCCAAGGAGGCGTTCCGCGACTTCGCGCTCGGCAAGGGGCCGAGCCGCCTCGGCCTCGGGCTGATCGGCGGCCCCGGACGCGGCAAGACGCACCTTCTCGCAGCCACGCTCGCCACGCTCGCCCTCGAGCGTGGCGTGCGCTGCCGATACGTAGAGATTTCCTTCCTCTTCGCCGACCTCAAGGCAGCGATCTCGGATCCGCGGGCGCGGGCGACCGTCGACAAGATCGACGAGCTGGCGCAAGTCGACGTGCTCGCTATCGACGAGCTCGGGAAAGGCAGGGGGAGCACCTTCGAGGAGGAAGTCCTCGACGAACTGATCGGCCGGCGATACAACAACGAAAAGCCCACGTTGTTCGCCACGAATCATCCGTTGGAGGAGCGGCCCGGTGAGCCGTTCGGAGAGAGCTTGCTTTCTCGCGTCGGGCCGCGGATCTTCTCCCGGCTGCACGAGATGGTCGTCTTTCTCGAGCTGCCCGCGCGGGTGGACGACCACCGTTTGCTGCTTCGCAAGATGATGCGTTGACGCGTTCGACGCACCAGGGGGACCATGGGGAGGCGGGGCAGGCGATTGACACGGCGGCTCCGATGGATCGGGCTGGCCGAGGGCGTGCGACCCAAGCAGCCCGTCCGCTCTCTTCTCGTGCTCTGGGGCAGCCTCGTCCTCGGGTTGGCCTCCGCCGCCCTCGTCCTCGACAACCTCTGCACCAGCCACCGCCTCGCCTTGGAGGCCGAAGCGGACAACCTCCACGCCGCCTTCTCCCAGATGCTCACCTCCTGGGACGTGGCGACCGACTGGCTCGCCGAGGTCGCCGACGCAGGGGCGCTGGACGACATCGCGCTCTCGGAGACGATCGATCCCAATCCCATCTACCCCGGCTTCGCCTGGGTCGGCGTCGCGCGCGCAGGGGAGGACGGGCTGCACCTGCTCTACAGCGCGCAGCGCATCGTCCGCGCGCACCACGAGGCGGTCATCGCCCATCCCGCCGTGCGACGCGCCCTCGACCGCGTGCTCGAGCGACCGGGAAGCGTGCTCAGCGAGCCCTTCACCCTCGCCGGCGGCCCCTGCGAGGGACCGATGGCGGTGCTCCTCTCCCACGACGCTCGCCACAGCGACCGCGGCCTGGTGGCCTACAGCCCCGTCTGCCTGCAGGCGACGCTGGCCTACCTGGTCCCTCGGATGGCCCCCTTCGAGATGGAGGTCTTCGTCAACGGCCAGTCGGTCTTCCACAAGCGCCTCGACGACGGCGCGCGGATGCTCGTCCGCCACCGCACCGCCATCGAGGAGCGTGGGATGCACCTGGTGGCCGAGATGGCGAGCTTCCCCTACCCCTTCAACTGGCAGCTCGCCCTCCCCATCTTCCTCTTCCTCGGCATCTCCGGCGTCGGCGTGGGCGTCTTCGCCTGGTCGCGGATCGAGGAGCGGGAGCGCCTCCTCGCCGAGGCGATGCTCGAGACCTACCGCCTCACACAGAAGCACTCGCAGTTCCTCGCCGAGGTCAGCCGGTTGCTCGCCTGGCACACGGACACGGGCGCGGAGTCCGTGCTTCCCCGCGTCGCCTCGCGTGCGGTGCCACTGCTCGGCCAGGGCTGCGGCATCTGCCTGCTCGAGGACAAAAAGAACGTGCGCGTGATCGTGGCGCACACCGATCCCGACGTCGAGGCGCGCCTGCGCCGCGACTTCTCGGGCCCCATCCCTCTTCCGGGCTTCGCCGAGCTCCTCCGCGGCCTCGCCGAGACCAAGGACAAGCGCATCCCGGATGCGGCGCTGGAAGGGCTCCTCGATCCGGACTCCCCCGAGGAGCTGCGGATCGCCATCCGCAAGGCCCTCCGGTGGTGCATCGCCGTGCCCATGATCGCGCGGGGGCGTCCCATCGGCGCCGTGGTGATCCGCATGACCAAGGGCCAACGGTACGGCCTGCGCATGATCCGGGTGATCCACGACCTCGGTCTCCGCATCGCGCTCGCCCTCGACAACGCGCGCCTTCTGCGCTCGCAGCAGGAGGCGATCCAGGCGCGGGAGGAGTTCATCTCCATCGCCTCGCACGAACTATTGACCCCGGTCACCGCGCTGCAGACCAACATCCAGAGCCTCGTGCGGCTGCAGCGCATGGGCGCGGAGGTTTCCGAGGCGCGGCTCGCGCGCGCCCTCGAGGTCGCCGAGCGGCAGGTCCGCCGCCTGGTCCACCTGGTCCAGGAGCTGCTCGACGTCTCCCGCATCGACGCCGGCCTCCTTCTGCTCGACAAGCAGCGCTTCGACCTCGCCGAGCTGGTGGAGGACCTCGTGATCCGCTACGAGAAGGAGGCCGAGCGGCAGGGCTGCACCATCACGTATTCGGGCCGCCGCGGCGTCTGGGGCGTCTGGGATCGCCCGCGCGTCGAACAGGTGGTGACCAACCTTCTGTCGAACGCCCTCAAGTACGGCCGCTCGCGACCGGTCCACGTCAAGCTCGAAAAAGACGACGAGGTGGTGCGCCTGCGCATCCAGGACCACGGCGTGGGGATTCCGGCCGACGCGCTCGAGCGCATCTTCTCGCGCTTCGAGCGGGCCGTGACCGATCGCAACTACGGCGGGCTCGGCCTCGGCCTGTACATCGCCAACCAGATCGCCGAGGCGCACGGCGGGAAGATCGAGGTGCAGAGCGTGCGCGGCTCCGGCTCGACCTTCACCCTCGTCCTTCCTCGAGGAAACGCCGATGCAGCTCGACCGCAAGCCGATCCGCTTCCCCTTCGGGAATCCATGCACTGATGCGGAATCGGGAAGTGGTCAGCCGCCCGGGTCGAACCGCACCGAGCGTCTCCAAGAAGCCCCGCAGGACGGCCGCATCCTCGTCGAGCCCGGTCCCCACCAGCGAGATCGTCCCGAGCCCTTCCTCCACCGCGATCCCGCGCTCGGCGAGCGCGCGGAGCGGCCCCTCCCAGTCGAGCACCCTCTCCTTCGACACGAGGAGGGAGAATCCCCCTTCCCCGTCCAGGACGAGGTCCTGGGCCGGTAGGCCGCGGCGGCCGAGTTCGTCCGCGAGTTCGAGCGCATCGCCTTTCGCGCGCAGGGCGAACAGGCCCTTCTGCGCGGCCACGCCGACCACCCTCCGGCCGTTCGGCGACGAGGGAACGATCCGCGTCTCGGCCGTGGAGCCGAAGCTCTGGCGCGCGTGCACGATCACGTTGCCCGCGCGGGCCTGCTCGATCGCCTGCGCCGCCAGCACGCGCGCCCCCGATTCGGCCATCGCCTGCATCTCGTCGTAACTGATCTCGTCCAGGCGGTAGCTGGTCTCGACCACCCGCGGATCCGCCGTGTAGACGCCGTCGACGTCGCTGTAGATCTCGCAGGCCTTGGCCTCGAGCGCCGCGGCCAAGGCGACCGCCGTGGCGTCCGAGCCGCCGCGCCCCAGCGTCGTCACCTCCCGCGTGCGGGAGACGCCCTGGTAGCCGGCCACGATCACCACCTTGCCCCGCCCCAATTCCTCGAGCACGCGGTGGGGCCGCACCTCGACGATCCGGGCGTTGGTGTGCGCCTCGTCGGTGATGATCCCGCTCTGCGATCCGGTGAAGCTCACCGCCGGGACGCCGCGCGCGTTGAGCGCCATCGAGAGCAGCGCCATCGCGATCCGCTCGCCGGCGGTCAAAAGCATGTCGAGCTCCCGCCGCGAGGGGCTTTCGCAGACGCTGCGGGCGAGAGCCAGCAGCTCGTCGGTGGTGTCGCCCATGGCCGAGACCACCACCACGACCCGGTTCCCCGCTTCGCGCGTCTTCGCCACGCGCTCCGCGACGGCCCGGATGCGGTCGACGTCGGCCACGGAAGAGCCCCCGTATTTCTGCACGACGATGGGAGCGTTGTCCGTCATCGGCCACCTTCTACGGCGCCTTCCGCGCCGGTGGCAAGGCGTTGACAGCCTTGCTCCCGGTGCTACCGTTTGGTGCCACCCGTCCATCGCATCGCGGGAATGCGCGGCCGGCTCGGCTGTTCTGCCGCGCGGCCCGGCCGGCCCTCGCACGGCCGGGGGGGAGGAACCGATACCGCCCGAAGGAGGCACCATGATCGAAGTCTCTGGGCTCACGAAGCGGTACCGTGATCTCACAGCCATCGAAGACCTCTCCTTCCAGGTGTCAAAAGGGGAGGTCCTCGGCTTTCTCGGCCCCAATGGCTCGGGCAAGAGCACGACGATGCGGATCCTCACCGGGTATCAGCCCGCCACGTCCGGTACCGCGAAGGTCGCCGGGTTCGACGTCTTCCAGCAGCCGCTCGAGGTGAAGCGGCGCGTGGGCTACCTGCCCGAGATCCCGCCCTTGTATCCGGACATGACGGTGCGGGCGTATCTGCGCTTCGTCGCCGAGCTCAAGGGCATCGGCCGCAAGGAGCGCGACGCGGAGGTCGATCGCGTCGCCGCCGCCACGCACCTCGAGAGCGTGATGCATCGGCTCATCGCCAACGTCTCGAAGGGCTTCAAGCAGCGGGTGGGAATCGCCCAGGCCCTCCTCGGATCGCCCGACGTCCTCATCCTGGACGAGCCGACGGTCGGCCTGGACCCCTCGCAGATCCTCGAGGTGCGCGATCTCATCCGCAGCTTCCGCGGCAAGCACACGGTCATCCTCTCCACGCACATCATGCAAGAGGTGGCCGCCACCTGTGACAGCGTCCTGGTCATCGCGCGGGGCAAGCTCCGTGCGCGCGACACGCTGGCCGGCCTGCAGGAGAAGCACCCCGGCAAGAGCCTCGAGGAAATCTTCTTGCAGCTCACCTCGGACGTCGCACAGGCCGAGGCACCGGCGGACGCCTCGCAAGCCGCCTGAGGAGGGAGAAGAGAGATGCGAAGCGCCATCGCGATCGCCAAGAAGGAGATCCATCTCTACTTCACCACCCCCATCGCCTACGTGGCCTTCTTCGCCACCTCCTTCATCGGGGCGTGGTTCTTCCTTTCGTTCACCTCCGAGTTCCAGCGGCGCTCGATGCAGTTCATGCAGTTCCAGGCACCGCAGCTCCTCGAGCGTCTGAACCTCACGGAAATGGTGGCGGCGCCGCTCGTCGTGAACATGGGCCTGGTGCTCGCCTTCGTCGTCCCCTTCCTCACCATGCGCCTGCTCGCGGAGGAGAGGCGGCAAAACACGATGGAGCTCCTGATGACCGCGCCCATCCGCTCCATCGACATCGTGGTGGGCAAATACCTCGCCGGCCTGGCGATCCTGCTCGTGGTGGTGGGGATCGTCTCCGCCTTCCCCCTGCTGCTCACCATCTTCGGCACGTCGAACGCCGGCAGCGCCGTCGAGTGGCAGACCGTGGGCGCCGGGCTCTTCGGCCTCTTCCTCATGGGAGCGGCCTTCCTCGCCATCGGCCTCTTCGTCTCCTCGCTCACCGACTCGCAGGTGGTCGCCGCGCTGATCACCTTCTTCGTCCTTCTGCTGACCTGGGTGGTGAGCTGGAAGGCCGGCGATCTCGAGGGGCCGGGCCAGGAGATCATGATGTACCTCTCTTCGGTCAGCCACCTCATCTCCTTCGCGCGCGGCGTGGTGAACCTGGAGGACCTCGTCTACTTCCTCTCCATCGTCGTTTTCGGACTCTTCCTCACCCACCGCTCCGTGGAAGCGCGGCGGTGGGCTTAACCGAGACACGAGGTACGAGACATGAACATCCAGACGCTGACCCGAATCGCCCTCGGCTTCGGCATCGCCCTGGTCGTCTCGTCCGCCGCCATGCTCATCCTCGTGCCCGGGAGCGGCGGGATGTCGACCGGCCAGGCGGTCGTCGGCCTCGGCCTCATCGTCCTGTACTTCGTCGTCAACAAGGGCGCCTTCGGCCGCACCTTCGCCGGACGCGGCACCCTCTTTTACGGCGCCAGCGCGGCCATCGCCCTCTTCCTCTTGGCGGGCCTCGGCGCCCTCAACTACGTGGCCGCCAAGAAGAAGGTCTCGTGGGATCTCACCCGCGAGAAGATCTTCACCCTCGCGCCGGAGACGCGCGATCTGCTGCGCGGACTCGATGAAGAGGTGAAGGTGACCGCCTTCTTCGCGCCGCACGATCCGCAGCGGAGCGCGGTGGAGGATCTGCTCGAGCGGTACGAGCGCGAGACCGACAAGCTGGTCGTCACCTTCGTGGATCCGGACAAGGAACCGCAGCTCGTCCAGGAGAAGAACATCACCCAGCACGGCCAGCGCGTGCTCTTCGCCAAGGGCGCCGCCGAAGCGAAGGCCGACGAGCTGAGCGAGGAGGGCTTCACCAACGCCCTGCGGAAGCTGCTCTACACGACCTCCCGCAAGGTCTACTTCGTCACCGGACACGGCGAAGGCGACCTCTCCGACTCCGGCGAGCGCGGCTATGCCCAGATCGCCAAGCGGATCGACGCGGAGGGCATCGAGCACGCCAAGCTGCACCTGAGCACGGAGAAGATCCCCGCGGACGCCGCCGCGCTGGCCATCCTCGGTCCACAACGTCCCTTCATGCAGGAGGAGGTGGACGCGCTGCGGCAGTGGCTGGACGAGGGAGGAAAGCTCCTCGTCGCCCTCGAGCCGGGCTACGAGGATTCCGCCCTGCTCGGCCTGATCGAAGACTGGGGCATCATCTTCGAGCCGGCGCTGGTGGTCGATCCCCTCTCGCGGATCTTCGGCGGCGGCGACGCCGTCCCCGTGGTGCAGCAGTACGCCAGCCACGCCATCACCAAGGGCTTCCAGTTCCAGACGATCTTCCCCACCGCGCGCCCCCTCACCGCGCGGGGCGACGTCGACCCCCGGCCCCTGGTGCTCGCCACCACCAACCCTTCGGCCTGGGGCGAAACCGACTGGCGCTCCGGCGAGGTGCGCTTCGATCCGGAGACCGAGCGCCGTGGTGCGCTGGGAGTCGTCGCCCTCGTGGAGAAGGGCAAGGGTGACGCGATCCTCGAAGAGGAGGAGAAGAAGACGCGGATCGTCGCCTTCGGCGACGCCGATTTCGTCTCCAACCGCTTCGTCGGCGCCGGCGGCAACGCCGACCTCTTCCTCAACGCCCTCAACTGGGTCTCCGCGCAGGAGGAGCGGATCACCATCCGTCCGCGACAGCGGGCCTCCTCGACCCTGGTGCTGACGCAGGCCGACGCGAAGTTTTTGAACTTCTTCTCCATCGCGGCCATGCCGATGCTCGTGCTCGCCGTGGGCCTCTCGGTGTGGCTGGTGCGCAGGTCCAGGTAGCCATGACGCAGCAAGCCAAGTTGCTCTGGAGCCTCGGCGCTGCGCTCGTGCTCGCCGCGGCGCTGGGGCTGTACGCCTACTTCGGCGTCTTCGAGAAGGAGCAGGCGGAGATCGCCGCCAAGGAATCCGAGAGCAAGCTCTTCTCGCTCGACCCGGAGGCCGTCACCTGGCTCGAGGTCTCGGCCAAGGGGGAGACCACCGCGCTCGAGAAGAAGGAGGGGCGGTGGTGGATCGTCTCGCCGCTGTCCGCCCGCGCGGACGACGACGCCGTGCGGCGGATGCTCTCCGACCTCGAACGCGCCCGCCACCTGCGCGTGGTGCAGGAGGAAGGGGAGATGCGCCAGTTCGGCCTCGAACCGCCCTCGGTGCGGGTCGAGGCGAAGACCGCCGACGGCACCTCCGCCCACGTCTCCCTCGGATTGCGCAACACCTTCGATTCCACCTACTACGCGAGCAACCGCCCGGGTCGCGTGGTGGCGGCGAGCAGCGCGCTGCTCTACGCGCTGGAGAAGACCACCTTCGATCTGCGGGACAAGAAACTCGTGCCGTGGGAGCTCTCCGAGGTCGAGCGCTTCGCCGTCGAGAAGGCCACGCGGCTCGAGGTGGCCCGCGCCGACGGGGGCTGGAAGATCCTCGCTCCCAAGGAGGAGCGCGCGGATGACAAGGAAGTCGAGGACGTCGTGCGCAAGCTCCTCGACCTGCGCGCCAAGGCCTTCCCGAAGCGCGAGGTGCAGGAGCTCGGCACGCCCTACGCCACCTTGGTCCTGTCCGGGCGCGACGGCGATACCCGTACCCTCCGCTTCTGGAAGGAGGGGGACAAGGCCTACGCCCAGCCCACCGGCGGCGATCTCGCCGAGATCGACACATCGTCCCTCGAGCCCCTGGACAAGGACGCCGAGGCGTTGCGCGATCGCCGCATCGCGCCCTTCGACACCGAGACCATCGCGCGGATCGAGGTCCAGACCCGCGACGAGAAGTTCACCCTCGTCCGCCAGGACGGCGAGTGGTCCATCACCGAGCGCGAGACGCCGGAAGGCGGCGCGAGCCAGGCGCCCTCCCCCGCCAAGAGGTGGAAGGTCAACGCGGGCCTGACCAACCTCTCCCGCCTCAACCCCGAGGAGATCCTCCCGGCCGAGCGCGCGGCCGAGCACGGCCTCGAGCCGCCCGCCCGCACGGTGCGCATCTACGACGCCGAGGGAGCACCCGTTGGGGTCTACCACTTCGGAAACGAGACGAGCGACCACGCCTTCGTGCGCGTCGAGGGGCACGAGGGTGTGCTCAAGGTGCGCGCGCGCTCGATCTTCAACGTCCCGCGCAACCTCGCCGAGGTGGAGGAACCGCCCAAAGAGGAATGAGATCCGTTGACGCGGGCCCTCTCCTGGCTTATGGGAGGGGGCCCGGAGGTTGTCCATGGCCAGAGTCACCGTCGAAGATTGCCTGACCCAGGTCCCCAATCGCTTCGCGCTGGTGATCCTCGCGACCAAGCGCACGCGCCAGCTCATGGACGGCGCGCGTCCGCTTCTGGATCCGGGCAAGAACAAGCCGGCGGTGCTGGCGCTCCGTGAGATCGCGTCGGGCAAGGTGCGCTTCGATCGGAGCGTGGACGACGCCCTCCGCGGCAAGTTCGATCCCCCCCAGCCGCAGAATCCGCAGATGCGCCCCGTGGGCGGCTGACCCTCCGGTCGCGAACACCTCCGATGCACGAAGAACCGCGGAAATCCGCGGTTTTTTCGTTTTTTGACCCCCGGGTCTTCCCCCTTCCGGGTCCGCTCTTGACGGGTCGAAAGGCCGCGTTATATCTCCCGCGCCGTTGGCACTCGGACGGCGGGAGTGCCAATCTCCAAACCGGCCAACCAACCGCCGCTGTGGAACTTGAGGAGGAACACATGAAGATCCGGCCACTCCAGGACCGCGTCATCGTGAAGCGGGTCGAGGAGGAGGAGAAGACCAAGGGTGGCATCATCATCCCCGAGACCGCCAAGGAGAAGCCGCTCGAGGGCAAGGTGATCGCCGTTGGCAACGGCAGGGTCCTCGAGGACGGCTCCGTCCGTCCCCTGGACGTGAAGGAGGGTAACCGGGTCCTGTTCTCCAAGTACGCCGGAACGGAGATCAAGGTGCAGGGTGAGGAGCTCCTGATCCTCCGCGAGGACGACATCCTCGGCGTGATCGAGGACTGATCGCATCCCATCGGAACCCACGGACCACTCGGTCCGAACGATTCGAGGTTGAACGACTATGGCGAAGGAAATCGTTTTCGATTCGCGGGCCCGTGACCTGATGCTCAAGGGCGTCAACACCCTCGCGAACGCGGTGAAGGTCACCCTGGGCCCGAAGGGACGCAACGTCGTCATCGAGAAGTCCTTCGGCTCGCCCACGATCACCAAGGACGGCGTCACGGTCGCCAAGGAGATCGAGCTCGAGAACAAGTTCGAGAACATGGGCGCCCAGATGGTCAAGGAGGTCGCCTCCAAGACCTCGGACGTGGCCGGTGACGGCACCACCACCGCCACCGTCCTCGCCCAGGCGATCTTCCGGGAGGGCGCCAAGCTCGTGGCCGCCGGCCACAACCCGATGGCCCTCAAGCGCGGCATCGACAAGGCCGTCGCCGCCATCACCGAGGAGCTGAAGCGCGTCTCCAAGCCCACCAAGGATCGCAAGGAGATCGCCCAGGTCGGCACCATCTCCGCGAACGGCGACGCCACCATCGGCGAGATCATCGCCGAGGCCATGGAGAAGGTGGGCAAGGAGGGCGTGATCACGGTCGAGGAGGCCAAGGGCCTCGAGACCACCCTCGAGGTCGTCGAGGGCATGCAGTTCGACCGCGGCTACCTCTCCCCCTACTTCGTCACCGACCCGGAGCGGATGGAGGTCGTGCTCGACGAGCCCTACATCCTCATCCACGAGAAGAAGATCTCGGCGATGAAGGATCTCCTCCCGCTGCTCGAGCAGATCGCCCGCTCCGGCCGCCCGCTGCTCATCATCGCGGAGGACGTGGAGGGCGAGGCGCTCGCCACGCTCGTGGTCAACAAGCTGCGCGGCACGCTGAACGTCGCCGCGGTGAAGGCCCCGGGCTTCGGTGATCGCCGCAAGGCCATGCTCGAGGACATCGCCATCCTCACCGGCGGCACCATGATCGCCGAGGACCTCGGCATCAAGCTCGAGAACGTGACCCTCCAGGATCTCGGCCGCGCCAAGCGCGTCACCATCGACAAGGACAGCACGACCATCGTCGACGGCGCCGGCGAGAAGGACAAGATCGAGGGCCGCGTCAAGCAGATCCGCGTCCAGATCGAGGAAACCACCTCCGACTACGACCGCGAGAAGCTCCAGGAGCGCCTCGCGAAGCTCGTGGGCGGTGTCGCCGTGATCAACGTCGGCGCCTCCACCGAGACGGAGATGAAGGAGAAGAAGGCCCGCGTCGAGGACGCGCTGCACGCGACCCGCGCGGCCGTCGAGGAAGGCATCGTCCCCGGCGGCGGCGTGGCGCTCGTCCGCGCCATCAAGGTGCTCGACAACCTGAACCTCGAGGGCGAGGAGCGCTTCGGCGTGGAGATCATCCGCCGGGCCTGCGAGGAGCCGCTGCGGCAGATCGCCGAGAACGGCGGCCTCGAGGGCTCCGTGGTCGTCAACCGGGTCAAGGAGGGTGAGGGCGCGTTCGGCTACAACGCCGCGACCGACACCTACGAGGACCTGGTTGCCGCGGGCGTGATCGACCCGACCAAGGTGACCCGCACCGCCCTGCAGAACGCGGCCTCGGTCGCCTCCCTCATGCTGACCACCGAGGCCATGGTCGCCGAGCTCCCGAAGGAGGAGAAGGAGACCGGCGGCATGGGCGGCATGAACGGCATGATGTAATCGAGCCGTAGGCCGGTTCCTTCGGGCCCTGCCCCTTCGCGGCGCAGGGCCCATTCTTTTTCCGCGAAACCCTCGCGCGCCTCGCGCATCCTCCTTCTTCGATCATGAAGAACGTGCGCATTTTCACGACGCGAACCTGCTACTACTGCGACCGCGCCAAGGACCTCCTCCGCCAGAAAGGGGTCGACTTCGAGGAGATCGACGTCTCCGACGATCCCGAGATGCGGGCGAAGCTCGTGGAGATGACCGGCGGCCGGCGCACCGTCCCCCAGATCTGGATCGGCGACACCCACGTGGGCGGCTTCGACGATCTCTCCGCCCTCGACCGTAGGGGCGAGCTCGATTCCCTCCTGCAGAGCGTGCAGGTCTGACGCGTAGGGGGACGCTTCAGGTCGGGTACAGCCAGGCGAGGAACGCGTCCCCCAATCGGACGACGCGCTCGGGGGCCCCGATCAGCGGGGCCACCATCACCACCCCCACCACCGCAACCACCTTCCACCGGCTCGCCGGATGGTCGAGGAGCGCGCGGGCGAGCGCCGTCAGAAACAGCGTGATGCTGCCGGCGAGAAGAAGGGCGAGAGGCCACGATGCGCCCGCTCCGATCCGGATCGCGCTCCAGAGGAGCGCGAGCGCCAAGGCGTTCGCCACGTCACGGCCGTTCGACACCCACCACGACGTGCCCTCCTTCGCACGCAGGCGCAGGGCGATCTCCTGCAGCACCAGCGCCAGTGCCAGGGCGATGAGGAGCACCAGGGCGCGGACGACGATCCCTTCCATGCACCGCTCCCTCACGGGGACGTGGGAGGCTTCCGATCCGAGCCAGCCCTCGTGCAAAAGCGAGGGTGAACGGCGAGGCCGGCCGCTTCCCATGGTGGCCATCGCCGCGCCCCGGCGTCAGGCCGCCCCCTGCGCCTGCTCCATCTCGGCCTTCTCGTCGCGCGAGAGGCGGACGTTGACCGTCTTGGAGACGCCGGGCTCCTCCATGGTCACCCCGTAGAGGTTGTCCGCGATCTCCATGGTCCGCTTGTTGTGCGTGATGAGGATGAACTGCGAGGTCTTGCTCATCTCGCGGACCATCTCGTTGTAGCGGCCGACGTTGGCCTCGTCGAGCGGCGCGTCCACCTCGTCGAGCAGGCAGAAGGGCGTGGGCTTGACCAGGAAGATGGCGAAGATGAGCGAGACTGCGGTCAACGCCTTCTCACCGCCCGACATGAGGTTGACGTTCTGCATCTTCTTGCCCGGCGGCTGGGCGACGATGTCCACGCCGGGCTCGGCGTCCGGGCGGCTCTCGTCGCGCACGAGCACGAGCTGCGCCTTGCCGCCGCCGAAGAGCCGCGGGAAGACCTGCTGGAACTTCTCGTTGACGATCCGGAAGGTCTCCTGGAAGCGCTCCTTGCTCGTGGCGTCGATCTTCGCGATCGCCTTGCGCAGCTTCTCGAGGCTGGCCTCCAAATCGTCGCGCTGCCGATCGAGGAACTCGAACTTCTCCGAGAGCTCGGCGTGCTCTTCGAGCGCGGTGAGGTTCACCTCGCCCATGCGCTCGATCTCGCGGCGCAGGCTCGCGATGCGCTTGACCAGATCGTCCGTCGGCGCCCGCGCCATGTGGAAGTCGCAGAGGTGGTCGAGCAGCTCGACGTTGTAGCGCTCGCGGATGCCCT
>DATGOH010000140.1:0-5087 GCA_035306165.1 Ferdinandcohnia sp. | reverse complement strand
GCTCACCAACGTGGCGAACGCATACGACGCGCAGGTGGACACGAGGATCGCGGCGCTCACGAGCCTGCTCGAACCCATCATGATCGTGATGATGGGTGCCGTGATCGCCTTCATGGTGTTCTCGGTGCTCATGCCCATCCTGCAGATGAACACGATGGTCGGCTAGGAGGAGAGCGGTGGAGTCTCGACTCGACAGAGGTCTTCGCGCCATTGCCTGGACGGCGGTCGTCTTCACCGTCCTCTTGTTGATCGGGATGGGTGTCTTGGTTTTGCGCCCCCAGGCGGCGGTCGCCAACCGGGCGCAGGTGACGAGTTGGGAGTTGGTTCCCTTGGAGGAAGCACGATGAAGAATCATTTGCGGCGGGTCCTAGCCAAGAAGGCGCACGGTGCGCGAGGCATGACCCTCATCGAGATCATGATCGTCGTCTTCATCCTCGGCCTCATCGCCACGGTGGTCGCGGTCAACGTGGGCGGTGTCTCCGAGGACGCGAAGATCAAGGCGGCGAAGCTCGACCTGCACAACTTCGAGAACGCCCTCGACATCTACATGCTCCGCAAGGGCACCTACCCGTCGACGGCGGAGGGCCTGCAGGCGCTGTACAACGAGGGCATCCTCAAGGGCTCGCTGAAGAAGGATCCGTGGGGCCGCGACTACGTCTACATCTACCCCGGCCAGCGGAATCCGAAGGGTCCGGACGTCTACTCCTACGGACCGGGCGGCGAGGGAAGCTCGCAGATCATCACGGCGGGTGATTGAGGCGGCGTAGCACACAAGCACGGGGCTTCACGCTCCTGGAACTCCTGATCGTCTCGGGGCTGGTGATCGCCATCGCCCTCGTGGTGATCCCGTCCGCCCAGAGCGTGCTCGGCGTCCGCTTGCGGGAGGAAGCCTCCCGACTCGCGGGCGCCATCCGCGCGATGTACGCGGAAGCCGCCCTGGCGGGGAAGACCTGTCGCCTGGTCTTCGACCTGGACGAGGGCGCGTACTGGCCCGAGTGCGCCGAGGGCCGCGTGGCGATCGAGCAGAAGGAGGAGAGCCTCCGCGGCGCGCGGATCGAGCGCGAGCGGCGCAGCTTCGCCCGCAACGAGCTCCAGGAAGCGGCGATGCAGGAGATCGAGTCCCGCAGGTCCTTCAATACCCACGAGGGCAGGATGGTCGCGCGGCGGGACCTTCCCGACGACGTCTACTTCGACGCCGTCTGGACGCGGCACCAGCCCGAGCCCTACGGCTCGGGAACCGCCTACCTCTACTTCTTCCCGCACGGGGAGACGGAGCGCGCCTACCTGTACCTCGCCCGCGACGAGGACGACGTCTACACGGTGGTGGTCGATCCGGTGACGGGCCGCGCGCGCGTCTACGGCGAGCGGATCGAGATCCCCAGGGAGGAGCTCCGGCGATGAACGGCCGCGTCGCGCGAGGCTTCACCCTGCTCGAGGTGATGGTGGCCATGGCCATCCTGGCCGTGAGCCTCGTGGCCATCATCGGGATCAACGGCGGGACCGTGCGCTCGCATGGCTACGCCAAGCGCCTCACCATCGCCACCATGCTCGCCCGGTCGAAGATGGCGGACATCGAAACCCACTTCTTCCACGAGGGTTTCACCTCGCAGTTCGACCAGACGATGTCCGGCGACTTCTCGGACGAGGGCTGGCCCGACTTCAAGTGGAAGGCCGAGATCGTGGTCCCGGACGTCGACCCGAGCCTGGCGAGTTCGCTGATCTCCCGCTTCGCCCAGGACATGCTCGGGGGCCTGGCCGAGGAGCAGCAGGACGCCACCCGCAGCACCAGCATCGGCGGCCCGCAGCTCGACCTGGGCTCCGCCGCCGCCGGCTTGGAAGGAATGATCGAGGGGCAGATGGGGCAGCTCGCGGAGACGCTGAAGTCATCGCTCCGCGAGATCCGGCTCGAGGTGAGCTGGCGAGACGGCAACCGCGAAGACAAGCTGGACGTGGTCACCCACATCTACCTGCCCGGCGGCTCCGGCTACCAGGGTTCGACGGAGGGTGCCGTCCCGCTCGCGCCCGCCCCCGTCGCGCCCACGCCCGGCGACGAGGTGAAGCCGTGAGGGCCCGCGGCTTCACGCTGATGGAGCTCATGATCTCCATCGGCATCCTCGCCATCATCGCCGGCCTCGTCTACGGCTCCTTCTCCCCGATCTGGCAGGCGCGCGAGGAGGTCGAGGCGCAGGCCGACCGCTACCACGCCATCCGTCTGGCGATGGAGCGGATGCGCCGCGATCTCAGCATGGCCTTCATCTCGGACCGCTACGACTACAAGCACTTCCGCGAACGCCCCACCCACTTCGTCGGCGAGAACGCGGGCGACCGCGACCGACTCCGTTTCACGACCTTCGCGCACGTCCGGCTCTATGTGGACGCCAAGGAGAGCGACCAGGCGATCGTCGAATACCGCATCGATGCGGATCCGGAGGATCGCTCGAGCCAGGCGCTCATCCGTCGGGTCAAACCGGTGATCGACGACGATCCGGAGCGCGGCGGGACCGAGATGGTCCTCGTCTCCGGCGTGCGGGGGCTGAACTTCGAGTACTGGGACGTTGAGAAGGAAGAGTGGGTGGACGAGTGGGACACCACCGACGTGGCGTGGGCGAACCGTCTCCCGTATCGGGTGCGGATCACGCTCACCGCCGACGGGGACGACGGAAAGCCCCGCAAGTACGTGACGCAGGCGAGGATCCAGTTGACCTCGCCTCTGGGTAGGTGAGGATGCGCATCTTTTCCGACCGCGCGCGAGGAACGAGCACCCTCGGCAAAGGAGGCAAGAGGGGGATGGCCCTTCTCATGGTGATCACCACCGTGGCCGTCCTCGCCTCCGTCGTGGTGGAGTTCGCCTACAGCACGCACGTCGACCTGCGCCTCGCCGCCAACGCGCGCGACGCTCTGCGCGCCGAGTACCTCGCGCGCTCGGCCACGACCTTCGCGCGCCTGGTGCTCAACTGGCAGAACCAGTTGCAGAACCTGCTGCCGGGCATGACCGGCCCCATCCAGCTCACGAATCTCATCGACATCGACTCCGGGCTGATCAGCGAGTTCATGGGTGCCATCCAGAGCCAGAAGGACGAGGACGAGATCCCTCCCGCTCCCCTCGCGCCCGAGCCCGGCCAGCCCGTCCCCGCGACCGGCCTCCTCCCCTTCGGCACCTTCCAGGGCGCCTTCACCGCGGAGATCGAAGACGAGGAAGCCAAGATCAACGTCAACAAGCTCAACAACCCGGGCATGGGCGGCAACTTCACCGTCCTCGCCCTGTTGCAGCTCTTTTCGGACGAGCGCTGGGCGTTCCTCTTCGAGGAGGAGAATCTCCACGGCGAGCGTATCACGCCCCAGGACCTCGTCATCCGGCTGCGCGACTGGATCGACGAGAACGAGGTCGAGCAGGCCATCGACCTCACCTCCCCCACCGGATACTTCGTGGACACCGCGTCCGACGAGGAACGCAACTACGTGCGCTACCCGCAGCGCTACCGGCCCAAGAACGCGCTCTTCGACTCGATGGAGGAGCTCTTTCTCGTGGCGGGGATGTCGGATCGCCTCGCCGCAGCCTTCGCCAGCCGCCTCACGGTCTTTCCCGACATCAACGCGCGCCTCAGCCTCAACACCAACGACCCGCTCCAGCTCCTCAACATCCTGCGTCTGATGTCGGTGGATCCCAACCACATCGCCTTCACCAATCCCTACACGGTGGAGTCGATGCTCCACGAGCTGATGGTGCTCAAGAGCCTCAATCCCTTCGGTCCTCCCTCCGCCCAGCACTTCGCCGCCGTCCTCGAGATGCATGGCATGCAGGCGAGGCAGGACGTGATGAACAACGAACTCGGAACGACCAGCCAGACGTTCCTCATCCGCGCGACCGGCCAGGTGGGAGACGTCAGCCGCACGCTGACGACGGTCGTCCGCTTGGACGGCCGCCTGGGCAAGGTGCTCTACTACCGGGAGGACTGAGTGGCACAGAAAGTTCTCGGACTGGAGATCGGGGCGCAGTGGCTCCGGGGCGTGGTGGTCGAGGGCTCGGCCCGCGAGCACACCGTCGTCGCCCACGCCACCGTCCCCGTCCGCCCGCCGGCTCCGGCAGAGGGCGAGGAGGCGCCGGATCCGCGCGCGCTGCGCAAGGAGGCCTTCGCCGAGGCCCTCGCCGCGTTCGCCGAGGCGCTCGGCGTCCGGCCCGACGTCGTGGTCGCGGCCCTCCCCGTGGGCGAGGCGGCGAGCACCGTCCTCGAGCTCCCCTTCACCGACGCCAAGAAGATCGAGGCCACCCTCGGCTTCGAGGTGGAGAGCCTCTTGCCCCTCGACCTCGACGAGGTGCTCTACGACGACCAGATCGTCGATCGCCGTGACGGCGCCAGCGAGCTTCTGGTGGGCGTCGCCCGCCTCGAGGATCTCGAGGATCGGCTGGAGGTCCTCGCCGGCGCCGGCCTCGATCCGCGCGTGCTCACGCTCCCCGCGCTCGGCACCTTCCACCTCGCCACCGCCGTGGCGCGGGAGGAGCTCGCCAACGGGGACGCCTCGCTCGCCTTCGTCGACCTCGGCGCGGAACGGAGCCTCGTGGCCATCGTCCAGGGGGCCCCCGGCGGCAAGCGTCCCCCGCGGCTCACCTTCCTCCGCTCGCACGAAGGGGGCGTCGGCGACCTCTCCACGCTCGCGAACGCCAGCCTCGACGGGGATTCTCCCGAGGCCACCCGCCTCCGCGCCGCCCTCGCCGTCCCGCTGCGCCAGCTCCGGCACAGCCTCACCGCGGCGCGCGGCAAGGACAAGCGGTTCGTCGACGGCATCCGCCTGATGGGCGAAGCCTCCCGCGTGGAGGGGATCGCGCCGTGGCTCGAGCGGCAGCTCGGCCTGCCGGTGGAGATCGTGGGCGAGCTGCCCGGCGGCCCGGAGCTCGATCCCGCCTACGCGCTCGCCCTGGGCCTGGCGCTGCGCGGCTTCGACCGCAAGCGCGGCCTGCTCAACCTGCGCAAGGGGCCCTTCGCCTTCCACGGCGACCTGAGCTATCTGCGCGGCACCCTCCTGCGGCTCGGCGCCGCCGCCGCCGCGATCCTCCTCTTGCTCGGCGTCAACGCCTGGGCACGGCTCAC
>DATGOH010000139.1:0-4291 GCA_035306165.1 Ferdinandcohnia sp. | reverse complement strand
TAAGCCCTTCATCGCCGATGGTACTGCACGGGAGACCGTGTGGGAGAGTAGGACGCTGCCGGAGCCAATTTCGCATCCCCCGAGGCGGATGCACACCGTTTCGCCCCCGAGAGCCCTCGAGGCTCTCGGGGGTTCTTTTTTTCTCGGCCCGCGCGCACGAGTTGGGATAACGGAACGGGTGGGAGTCGTCGGATGTCCAAGCCCTACGATCCGAAGGACGCGTATTACCGCAAAGCCCGGCAGGCGGGGCTGCGCGCCCGGTCGGCCTTCAAGATCGAGGAGATCGCGCGGCGCTTTCGCCTGTACCGGCCCGGGATGGCGATCCTCGATCTCGGGGCGGCGCCCGGTGGCTGGCTGCAGATCCTGGCGCGGCTCGTCGGGCCGAAGGGGATGGTCGTGGGCGTGGATCTGCAGCCGATCGCCCACGTCGCACCGCACGTGCGCACCCTGGTCGGCGACATCACCTCGGAGGAGACGCTCGAGACGCTGCGCTCGATCCGGGAGGGGCGCTACGACGCGATCACCTCGGACATGGCCCCGAAGACCACGGGCATCAAGGACGTGGACGAGGCCCGCTCGGTGGAGCTCGTCCGGCGGGCGCTCGACGTCTGCGAAAGGCTCCTGGCACCCGGGGGATCCTTCGTGGCGAAGGTGTTCGAGGGGGCCGAGTTTTCCTCCCTGCTCGAGGACATCCGCGCCCGCTTCGGCCAGGTGAAGCTCGTGCGGCCCGAGGCGACGCGGGGGCGTTCCTTCGAGATCTACGTGGTCGCGACCGGATTCCGAGGGGGCGACGCGGCGGATTGAAGATCGGACCGGCCGGAACCGTCCAAGCGTTCGAACCCAGGCGAAGGGAGAACGCCATGCTGGTCCCATCGATCCTCCGAACGCTCGCTCTGCTGCTCCTTCTGGGCCTCGCGCTCCCCGCCGGGGCCGTCGAGGAGGAGACGGACGAACTCCCCGACTGGATGGAAGCCGAGGCGGACGACGCGGGTTTCGCGATTCACGAGGTCGGCAACTACGGCGCGGACATCCCCTCTCCGGAGGAGGTGGTCGCCCAGGCCCACGGTGCGCGCGTGATGCGCGCGAACCCGCCCGCGGCCCCCTCCGCGGCTCCCGAGGACGCGCCGGACTTCGAGGACTTCCGCCATGGGCTCTCGCCCTACGGGCGGTGGGTGCAGACGCCGGAGTACGGCTTGGTCTGGGTGCCCGATGCGAGCATCCAGGTGGCCGGCTGGAGGCCCTACCTCCACGGCCAGTGGGTCTGGACCCGCTATGGCTGGACCTGGGTCTCGGACGAACCCTTTGGCTGGGCGACCTACCACTACGGCCGGTGGGGCTTCCGCGTCGGGCTGGGTTGGTTCTGGGTACCCGGCTACGTCTGGGGCCCCGCGTGGGTGGTCTGGCGGCGGGGGCCCGACGTCATCGGCTGGGCGCCCCTTTATCCCGGCCACGTGTGGGTGGGCGTCGGCTACCCCGTCCACGTGGACCACTGGGTTTTCGTGCGCCACGCCCACTTCCACGCGCATCCGATCCACCGCCACTGGGTCCATCACCACCACCATTTCCACCACACCCACTGGGTGCGGAACTGGCTAAGCCAGGGGCGGGTCTACGCCGGGCCGCCGCGGTCGTGGGTGGAGCGACACGCGGGGCGGGTGCACGAGGTGCGGATCGTCCGCGGCGCGCGCCCCGCGCCCTCGCGGGTGCAGGTGGTGGACGGGAGCCGGAGGGTGGAGATCTACCGACCGACGCCCAAGGCGATGGTGCGACCCGGATCGCGCGAGGCGACGCCGGTCCGGGTGCGAACGCCCCTTCCGGCGGATCGGGTGCGGCCCGCGCGGGGCATGCGCGACGAGCGGTCCGGCGCCACGCCCTCGGTGCGGGTGCCGAAGGCCCAACCCGGCGAACGCGTGCGCCCCGCCGAGTCCGGCTCGCGTCCCGGCCCGGACCGGAAGGTGTCGTCGGGGATGAATCCGCCTGCCCCCGGGAGGGCCGCGCCGCCTCGGCAGGCGGGGGAGGTCGTCCGCCCCAAGGCGGCGCCTTCGAACCGCGCGGTGGTGCCGCGCTCGGGGGACGGCGCGAGCCGGGTGACGCGGTCGCAGGCGCCGTCTGCCGCGCGGACCGGTGCCGCGAAGAGCGGTGCGACGCGGCAGGCCCCGGCGCTGCGTCATGCGGCTTCCTCTCCCGCCCCGGGGAAGCTCCGCGCCCCGGCCGCGCGGACGGCGGCTCCGGCCCGCGCCGCCGCGAAGGCCGCGAGCGTGCGCGGGACCTCCGCCTCGGTGCGGTCGTCGGCGAAAATCCACCGCCGCTGACAGGTTCGCCGCGCGTTTCGTGGCCGAAGGCGAAAGCTCGATCCAGCCGGCTCGGATCCGTGGAGCGAGAGATGGGGCTCAGCGGGCGTCGCGCAGGCCCTCCTCGCCGAGGGGGACGCGGACCACGGCGCGCCGGCGGTGGACGCGCAGGGCGAGGAGGGAGGCGAGGCCGACGAGCGCGGCCGCGGAGAGGAAGGGGGCGACCGCGCTTCCCTTCTCGAAGGCGAGGCCGCCGAGGACGGGGCCGACCACGCGCGCGAGGCTGGCCATGCTCTGGTTGACGCCGAGCACCTGCCCCTGCGCATGCTCGGCGGCTTCCTGGGAAACGAGGGTGCTGAGCGCCGGGTTGCTGATGCCGTGGCCGAGGGCGAGGACGAGGCAGGCGCCCACCAGGCCGGTCAGGCTCTGCACCTGGGCGAGCCAGAGCAGGCCGGCGGCGAGGACGAGGGTTCCGCCGAGGAGCATCGCCGACTCGCCGAGGGCGCGGCGCAAAGGGCCGACCAATCCACCCTGCACGAGCGCCAGTGCGAGGCCGATGAAGGCGAAGAGATAGCCGTTCTCCGCGGTGCCGTAGGCGAAGCGCGCGTCGGTGAAGAGGGCGAAGGTCGCCTCCATCTGCGAGAAGGCGGTGGTCAGCAGGAAGAAGGCGAAGAAGAGGAAGGGGAGGATGGGGTGGTCGAGGGCGGCGACGAAGGTGCGCAGCCGCGAACCGCGCCGCGCGCGCGCCGCCTCCCGCTTCTCCGGCGTGAGCGACTCGGGCAGAAGGAAGAAGGCGAGCGCGAAGTTCACCGCGGAGAGGGACGCCGCGACGAGCGCCGGCGCCGACTTGCCGAGCGGAGCGAGCAGGCCGCCGATCGCCGGCCCGAAGACGAAGCCCATGCCGATGGCCGCGCCGACCAGACCCATGCCGCGCGCGCGCTCCTTGCCGGGCATGACGTCCGCCACGTAGGCCTGCGCGGTGCCGATGTTGGCGTTCGCCATGCCGGCGAAGGCGCGGGCGAGGAAGAAGAGCACCAGCGTGCTCGACGCCGCGAAGAGGAGCATGGCGACCACGTTCGCGGCGATGGAGATCAAGAGGACCGGGCGCCTGCCCACGCGGTCCGAGATGCGTCCCCAGATCGGCGAGAAGAGGAACTGCATCGCCGAGTAGGCGGTCATCACCAGGCCCACCTCGAGCGGGCTCGCGCCGAGATCCTTCGCGAAGAAGGGAAGGAGCGGAATGACGATCCCGAAACCGAGCAGGTCGAGGAAGATGGTGAGGAGGACGATGAGAAGGGGGGATCGCCGCGCCATGGGCTTTCTCGACATATCACAGGGGCGGGGGGACCGCAGCCGCGGGCGCCGTCGCGCCCTCCGGCTCATCCGCCGCAGAAGACGCGGTCGCGCGGGTGGGGCAAGGCGGCGCGCGATCCCCGTTTGACAAAGAATTCCGCTCGCGTTAGCCCAACACCTGGCTTGACGAGGCCCATCCCCGTCCCGACTTTGGAGCCCATCGGGTGCGTCGACCGCTCTCGCGCTCGCCTGCAGGACGGAAAGCGGTCGGGCCCGCCCCGCGCGAGCGGGTTGCCGGAGGTACGGAATTGAACACGGCAGTGGCCGCCAGCGAGGCGTCGGCCAATGTGCTGCGCGATCTCATCGAGGTGACCAAGCCCCGGATCACCTCCACGGTGGTGCTCACGGCGGCGGCGGGCGTGTGGCTCGCCAACAGGACCTTCCCCGCGCTCGCGCGCCCCTGGGGGGAAAGTCTCCTCGCGGTGTTGGTGGTGGGTGTTCTGGTGAGCGGTGCGAGCGCGCTCAACTGCTGGTACGAGCGCTCGACCGACGCGCTCATGCGGCGCACGCGCAACCGGCCGATCCCCGCGGGCCGGCTCGCGCCGGGCCTCGCCTTCGCGTGGGGCCTTTCCCTCTGCGCCGTCGCGCTCGCGGCGCTGGCGCTGGCGTTCACGCCGCTGTCGGCGCTTCTCGGCTTCGTCGCGCTC
>DATGOH010000138.1:0-2197 GCA_035306165.1 Ferdinandcohnia sp. | reverse complement strand
TCGACCCGACGATCGGCGGCCTCGAGAGGCCATCGAACTGGGGCGAGCTTGGATCCGTGGCGAGGTGCGGATGCGCGAGGCCCACAAGATGGCCTTCCAGGCGAACGCCGCGGGCCGCGGCATGCCCGACCCCGTGAAATTCGCCGCGTTGGCGGCAGGCCAGGCCGTCGCGGTGGCGCACGTCGCCGAACATGGGCTCGGCGCCGCGGCCTACGCCATCCGCGCCAGGGCCGCGGCGGCCCCTGCCGACCGAGCCCGGCAGGCCCGTCTCGAGGAGCGGGATTGGCAGCGGGCCCGCATCCCCGCCGCCATCCGCGAGCTCGTCCTCGAGGATCAAGTGCGGCGGAGCCCCATCTGCTGGAACGTCTTCGACGATTGAGCCACGCCGAGCGCGCCCGGGCGGTCGACGAGGAGGGGCCCGGGCATCCGTCCGTAGGCGCCTAGCAGTAGGCTCCGCCCTCGAGGAAGCGCCTCGGCGAAACGCCTGCCATCGAGCGGAAGTGGCGGATGAAGTGCGCCTGGTCGTAGAAGCCCGCCTCGAGCGAAAGCTGCGTCAGGCTCATCCCCTGGCGGTGCCTCTCCACCGCGCCGCGAAGGCGAAGGATCGTCGAAAACTGCTTGGGCGAGCAGCCCACGATGCGGCGGAAACGCTTCTCCAAAAGATCGAGACTCACGTCGAGCGCATCGGCGAGCGCTCCGATCCGGATCGAGTCGGGCGCCGACTGGATTTCGCGAAGCGCCGCGACCACGAGCCCATCGGACCTCCGCTTCCCCATCCGTTCGAGCAGAAAGGCCTCGACGAGCGCGATCCGGGTCGCGTGGTCCTTCGCCTCGGCGAGGCGGCTTTCGAGCCGGTCGACGTCGCGCGCAGGCACCCAGTCCGTCAGCGGCCGGATCGCGCCGAAGACCTCGTGAAGGGGCGAGTCGAAGAAGAGGGCCGCGCCCGCGGGGCGGAACTTCACGACGACGATCCCTCCCCCGGCCGAGGTGCGCATCTGCCGCACCGTGGTGCGTAGACCCGTGACCGAACTCTGCGGTAGGGCCTCCGGTCGACCGCCCCCGAGGAGCGCCGCCCTTCCACCGAAGCGGATGCCGAGGACCAGCCCCGGTTCGGGGAGCAGGGTGCGGGTCGATGCTTCGGATGTCTCCACGACTTCGAAGCGTCGCACGAAGGGTGCCAGCGAGGGCGAAGGGGCGACGACCGTGACGCGCATCGGGGTAAGGAAAACACGCCGCTTGGGGACCGGCAAGGTGCCACACTGGATTCGTCCAATTCCCTCCTTCCCGAGAGGAATGGAAAACCCAAGGGCCTCCACGGTCGGAGGGCCCAATTGGGAGTCGAACGATTAAGTACCTTCCTCTCGAAATCGGAAACCATCCCGACCACGTCTACCGCATCGCGTGCTACGCCGTTCCCCGCGCCGCTCGGAGAGAGTTCGAGGAAGCCATGCGCCGAAGCGCCGACGTCCTTCGAACCCTTCCGGGATTTCGCGGGCATCTCGTCCTGGAAAAGGCCGGAGGCGAAACGAGATTCGACCTCGTGTCGGTCGCCGTTTGGGAGAGCGAGGCGGCGCTCGCGAATGCCGTGGAAGCAATGCGCGCCCACCAAGCGAGCCTCGGCATCGATCTCGCCGCTCGCCTCGCCGAATGGGAGGTCGCCGCCGAGCGAGGGAACTACGTGCTCCCTCCCCACCTCCAGGAGCCGATGGAGTCCTGACGCGGCGAAGCGACGCGAGGCGCACCTCGGTTGCGGTGCGCCCGTGCGCCCACCTCCGTGGTAAGCTCCTCCCATGACCGAAAACGAGCGCGCCTACTTGCGTCGGTGCTTGGACCTCGCCCGCGAGGCCCTGGAAGCCGGCGACCAGCCCTTCGGCTCCGTCCTCGTGGGCGCCGACGGCCGCATCCTCGCCGAGGACCGAAACCGCACGAGTTCCGGCGACAGCACCCGCCACCCCGAATTCGAGCTCGCCCGCTGGGCGGCCAACAACCTCTCCCCCGAGGAACGCGGCGCCGCCACCGTCTACACCTCCGGCCTCCCCTTTCGGCGGGTCGCCCCTCCGTCCCTGCCCGCGGCCCTTCTTCGAATTTGAGGCAAAGCCCCCAAACCCATCCGCCGATACTTCAACGGCGCCAACTACTCGTGCCTCAGCCGAGAATTACGTGTGCCGCCACCCCAAGGCCCCTGCTTCCCTCTGAA
>DATGOH010000137.1:0-3795 GCA_035306165.1 Ferdinandcohnia sp. | reverse complement strand
TGCGCAAAGCGTCGCCCGCGCCCTGGGAATCGGCGGCGATGGCGGCGAGGAGGTGTTCGGTGGAGACGTATTCGTCCTTGTTGCGGTCGGCCAGATCCTCCGCGGCGTCCAGCGCCTTCGCCAGCCGCTGGCCGAGGTAGGGCTCGCCCCCCTGCACCTTCGGAATGCGGCGGAGGGCTTCGTCGAGGCGCGCGCGGAGAAGGTCGAGGTTGACGCCGATCTTCTCCAGGACCGGGAGGACGATCCCGTCCGTCTGTTCGAGCAGCGCGCCGAGCAGATGCTCCAGATCGACCTGCTGGTGGTCGTTGCGGCGGGCGATGGACTGCGCCTGCTGGAGGGCTTCCTGGGCCTTCAGCGTGTAGCGTTCGAGCTTCATGGCCCCAAGCTAAGACACGAAAGGGGCTTGACAAGGCCGCCGCACGTCGCCTGTCCGCCGGCGGGTCAACCCCGCTCGACGCCCGGGCGCCGCAGCGAGAGCCACGTCCAGGCGGGGAGGGCGAAGAGGGCGGCGAAGGCGAGGGTGAAGAGCTGGGCCGCCACGCCGGTGACGATCGCATCCTGCAGGGGCACGCCCACCCACGCGTAGCCCGCGACCCAGGCGGCCTCTTGCGTCCCGACGGTGCCGACCGCCGCGATGGGGAGCGCGGCGCCCCCCTGGGCCACGGCCGCACCCCGGATCAGGTCGAGGGCGGGGAGGCGGATCCCGTAGGCGGCGAGGATGGCGCCGAACATGGCCGTCTGGCCGAGGAAGATGCCCAGCGAACTCAGCGCGACGGCGGCGTGCCCCTTGCCGTCGAGCCGGCGGATCTCGCCGGCGGCCGCCGCCAGCCGCTCGACGGCGGCGGGGATTCGGGCCAGCCTCCCCCCGGCGAGGGGGGCGGTGGCGCGTGCGAGCAGGCGGACGAGCCCGCCGACCCAGTGGCGGAAGGTTCCCAGGACGACGACGAGGACGAGGGAGGCCGCCGCGAGGCTCCACGCACCGGCGCCTTCGGGCCGCACCGCCACCGAGAGCGCGACGGCCCACACGAGGATGGCGAGGTCGAGCAGCCGGACGAAGAGCAGGCCGAGGAGCGCGCCGGAGAAGGTTTCGCCACCGTGGCGCTGCAAGAGGAGCGGAAGGGAGAGCTCGCCCAGGCGGAGCGGGGTGATCCGGTTGAGAAACACCTGGATGGCGATCGCGGGCGTGGTGACGCCGAGGCCCGCCGAGCGGGTGAGCGCGGAAAAGCGCAGCGCGCGCAAGAGGAGGACGACCAAGGAGAAGAGGCCGGCCACGGCGACGGCCCGCGGATCGGCGCCGACGAAGCGCTCGAGGGCGGGCCCGAGCTCCAGACGGGCAAGCAGGAGGGCGAGCAGGCCCGCCGAAACGACGACCGCCGCGATGGACCGGACGAGCCTCCCCTTCATTGACCGCAACCTACCATGTGGCTAACCTGCCGCCGATTCATGAAGCCCCAGCTCTCTTTTGTCATCCCTTTCCTCAACGAGGAAGAGACGCTCCACGAGCTGTATCGGCGCATCGCCGAGGCGGTGGGATCTCTTCCGCGGCCGACGCGCTTCGAGGTGATCTTCGTCGACGACGGGAGCACCGACGGCTCCGCGGCCCGCGTGGAGGAGCTCGCGCGCACGCACTCGGAGGTTCGGCTGATCCAGCTCCGCGGCAACTTCGGCAAGAGCGCGGCGCTGGCGGCGGGGTTCGCGCATGCGCGGGGCGAGATCGTCTTCACCATGGATGCCGACCTCCAGGACGATCCCAAGGAGATCCCGCGCTTCCTCGCGAAGTTGGAAGAGGGCTACGACGTCGTTTCGGGCTACAAGAAGAAGCGGCGCGATCCCTGGCACAAGGTGATCCCCTCGCGGATCTTCAACGGGATGGTGCGCCGGCTCACCGGTGTGCCGTTGCGCGACGTGAATTGCGGCTTCAAGGCCTACCGCGCCGAGGTGGTGCGCAGCGTGCGCCTGTACGGCGAGATGCATCGCTTCGTTCCGGTGTTGGCGCACTGGCGGAGGTTTCGGATCGCCGAGCTCGTGGTCGAGCACCATCCGCGTCGCTTCGGCGTGAGCAAGTTCGGCGCGGGCCGCTTCTACCGCGGCCTGATGGATCTGCTCACCGTCACCTTCCTGCTCAAGTTCGATCGCAAGCCGCTGCACTTCTTCGGCCTTCCGGGGCTGGCGTCCCTGGTCGGCGGCCTCGCCGTCTGCGCCCACCTGACGGGTCGATGGCTCCTCGGCGAATCCATCGGCCATCGTCCGCTTCTCATCCTGGGCGTTCTGCTCGTGGTCGTGGGGGTGCAGATCCTCGCCACGGGCTTGATCGCGGAACTCGTGGTCCACCTGGGGACCCGGGAGGAGGCGCCCTACGAGATCCGCCGGATCGTCGAGGGGAGCGAGGAAGAGATCTCGGTGAGCGCATGAACGCGGCGAGCACGAACGCGCAGAAGTACGAGAGCGGAAATCCGATCCTCCAGTGGCTGATCGGGCGATTCCATCGGCGCATCGCCGAGGTCGTCCGCCCGCTCGGCGTGCGCACCGTGCTCGACGTGGGCTGCGGCGAGGGCTATCTCGCCCGCCACCTCCTCGACCACGTCCCGGGCATCGAGCTCTGGGGGGTGGACGCCTCCGAGAGCGCGATCGCTGCGGCGCAGAAGCGATGCCCCGGGGCGAGGTTCCGCGTCGCCACCATCGATTCGCTGCGCGACAAAGGACGCCGCTTCGACCTGGTCGTCTGCAGCGAGGTCCTCGAGCACCTGGAGGATCCCGCCGGGGCACTCGACGTGCTCGCCACCCTGGCCGCGCCGCACGCGCTGCTCACCGTGCCCTGGGAGCCGTGGTTCCAGCTCGCGAACCTGGCCCGCGGAAAGTATCTGTCGCGGCTCGGCAACCACCCGGAACACATCCAGCGCTGGACCCGCCGCGGCTTCGAACGGCTCGCGCGCACCCGTTTCGACGCGCACCGCGTCGAGGTGCTCTTCCCCTGGACCCTGTTTTACGGGACGGTGCGCGGTAGGCAGACCGCGTGAGAGGAGGACGATGGAGCTACACGGCGCAGAGTCCGTCTCCTGGCAGGATCGCGTGAAGGCGTGGGCGAGCGCGGTCGTCGCGATGCGATGGCACATCATGCTTGCGCTCGCCATCGCCGCCGCGCCGGGCCACTTCCTCTTTCCGCGGATCATCGGCAAGCCGGGGATCGTCTTCGACAACCAGCTCCTCGTCCTGCGTGACCGCTGGCTGGGCGTCCTCTGCGTGATCCTCTCGGTGGTCGTCGCGGGCCTCCTCTTCGCGTTCTTGCACTTTCTGCGGAAAAAGCGAGATCCCGAGACGACGTGGGAGGCGTCGTTGCGCCTGGCCAACCTCCGCGCGTTTCCCCTCCTCGCGCTGCCGCTTCTCGGGAGCCTCGCCGTCCCTGCGGTGGAACGAGACCACCCCTGGTTCGTCGTCGTCGCCTGTGCGCTCCTGGCGGGGATCGCGGTCGCCTACGTGGCGAGCCTACCGTCGAGACCCCTTCCGCGTCTGAAAGGTGCGGGCCTGATCGTCGGCCTCCTCGTCGTGGGCTACGGGTTGGTGTTCTCCTACTTCTCCATCCGTCAGCACCACGCCTTCGGCACCCACACCTTCGACCTCGGCATCTACAACCACCTGTTTTGGAACAACATCCACGGCAGGTGGCTCGCCTCGACGCTGGTCCGGGGCGGAAACCACGTGGCGGCGCATTTCGATCCGATCCTCGTCCTGCTCTCGCCGATCTACGCCCTCCATCCGCGCGCCGAGACCATCCTCGTTTTGCAATCCTTCTGGCTC
>DATGOH010000136.1:0-3105 GCA_035306165.1 Ferdinandcohnia sp. | reverse complement strand
GAAGGCCTCGCAGCTCTCCCGGGAGGTCACGTCCAGGGGCAGCGCACGCACCTCGACGCCCGAAAGCTCCCGGGCGAGCGCCTCGAGGCGGTCCACCCGCCGCGCTCCCAGGACGAGGTTGCAACCCAGCGCCGCGAGCTTTCGGGCGGTCGCCGCCCCAATGCCCGCCGACGCTCCCGTCACCACGGCCCACGTTCCTCGCAGATCCATGCGCGCACTCTAGCGCCGTTCGTCGGCTCTGTCGTGGCGGAGTGCACGACGCGCTGGTATCTGATCGCCGTGCACCACGATGCGACGAGCGCGCGTCCCGTCCGCGGGCGCTTCGCCCCGTCCCCCACCGGCGATCCCCACCTGGGCAACGCCTTCACCGCGCTTTTGGCCTGGGTCTCGGTGCGCGCCCAGCAAGGGGTCTTCGTCCTGCGCATGGAAGACCTCGACAAGCCGCGGGAGCGGCCGGGCGCCGCCGAACGCATCCTCCGTGCGCTCCGCTGGCTCGGCCTCGACTGGGACGAGGGGCCGGACGTCGGCGGCCCCTTCGGCCCCTACGTCCAAAGCGAGCGTCTCGACCTCTACGAGGCGGCCGTGCGGCGGCTGGTGGAGGCCGGCCTCGCCTACGAATGCTGGTGCTCGCGCAAGGAGATCGCCGTGGTGAGTGCGCCCCACCCCGGCGAGGAGGGCCCCCGCTATCCGGGCACCTGTCGCACGCCCGATCCCACGCGCGCCGCCGCCCGCCGCGCCCAGGGGCGCCTTCCCTCCTTCCGCCTGCGCGTCCCCCGAGGTCCGATCGCGTTCGAGGACGGCGTCTTCGGCCCCCAAAGGATCGACGTGGACGCGCAGGTGGGCGACTTCGTGATTCGCCGCGCCGACGGCTTTTTCGCCTACCAGCTCGCGGTGGTCGTCGACGACGCCGCCATGGGGATCACCGAGGTGCTTCGGGGCGAAGACCTCCTGTCCTCCACCCCGCGCCAACTCCTCCTCTACGAGAAGCTCGGCCTGGCCCCGCCGCGCTTTTTGCACGTGCCGCTCTTGCTCGGCCCCGACGGCGCGCGCCTCGCCAAGCGCCACGGCGCCGCCTCGCTCGTCGAACTCATGGAGCGGGGCGAGGATCCTCGGGCCGTCTGCGGCGCCCTCGCCACGCTCGCGGGCCTGGCGCGCGACGGCGAGCGCCTCACCCCGCGCGATCTCGTCGCCCGCTGGGATCCGGCCCGATTGCCGCGCATCTCCCTCCGCATCGACCCGAACGCCGCGCTCTTTCGGACTCAGGTCGCGTAGAAGGCGCCCAAGATCGCGCCGAAGGCGAGGTGGGCGATCACCACGGACACGGGCGTCCGGACCCCGTAGTTGAGCGCGAGGAATCCCGGCGGCTCGAGCTGGCGCACCACCGTCGGCCCGTGGTCTTCGCTCGCCATGCGCGGATGGAGGCTCGGGATCATGCGTACGCCGGCGGTGAGGACGAAGGCGGCATGCACCAGCCCGATGCCCGCGCCGAGCCACCAGGTGACGCGGCCCAGCGCGTGGAAGGTCGCCACGTAGAGGAGGGAAAAAATCCATCCATTGAGCACGTGGACGATAAAGCCCACCAAGTTCGCGCGGTCGCGGCTCGGCGTGAACATCGTTCCCAGGATGTAGGGGAGGTTCATCCGCGTCAGGCGCAGGCCTTGGCTGCCCGCCATGATGCTCGTCAGCACCACCGTTCCCGCGAATCCCCAGAGCAGCCAGCTCTGCACGTTCATGGCGAATCTTCTTTGGGAGGAATTCCCGTGCGGTGCGGCTCCTTGCCGCGCCGACGCCGCACCAGGGTGAGCGCCGCGTTGATGAGACCGACGTGGGTGAACGCCTGCGGAAAGTTGCCGAGCGCCTTTCCGGTGGCCGGATCGATCTCCTCGCCGAAGAGCCCCACCTCGTTCGCGTACTTCAGCAGCGAAAGGAAGAGCGCCTCCGCCTCCTGCGCGCTCCCACCTCCGAGCGCGAGGTACTCCACCGCCCAGAAGCTGGCGATTCCGAAGGCGCCTTCTTCGAGGGGGCCGGGCCGCCGGTAGCGGTGCAGGAGCCCGTTGCCGGCACCGAGCGTCGCGCGGATGTGCGCGTAGGTCAGGCGCATGCGCGGCGAGTCGGCGGGCTCGAATCCGTACCAGGAGAGCAGGAGCGTGCTCGCGTCCACCTCCTCCCCATCGAGCCGCGCCGTGTAGGAGCGCAGGCGCGGATTCCATGCGCGCGTCTGCACCTCGTTGCGGATGAGGGCGCGGTTCTTCTCGAAGATCTCCACCGGGATCTTGCGCAAGTGGCCCTGCGCGTGGAGGGAGAGGAGGTCTTCGAGCGCCAACCAGCAGAGCACTCGCGAGTGCGTGTGGTGCGCCTTGCCCCAACGGGGTTCCCAGATTCCTTCGTCGGGCCGATGCCAATTGCGGCTCACCCATTCGCCGAACGCCTCGAGCATTCCTTCCGTCTCGCCGTCGAGCCGTGCGCCCCTGCGCACGAGGTGCGTCACCGCATCGATCACCTCGCCGTAGACGTCGAGCTGCAGTTGCGTGGCCGCCGCGTTCCCCACGCGGACCGGGCGCGAACCGAAGTAGCCTTCGAGGTGATCGAGCTCCCGCTCGCCGACGATCGTGTTGCCGTAGACGTCGTAGAGGATGCGTAGCTCCGGCTGGGTCAGTCGCGTGCTGTGCAGAAGCCAGCTCACGAAGGCCTCGGCCTCCGCCTCGAACCCCAGGCCGAGCAGCGCGCGCACGGTGAGCGATGCATCGCGCAGCCAGCAGAAGCGATAGTCCCAGTTGAGATCCGCGCCCAGGCGTTCCGGGAGCGAGGTGGTGGGCGCGGCGACCACCGCGCCGGAAGGCGCGAAGACGAGGAGCTTGAGCACGAGAGCGCTGCGCTCGACCGCTTCGCGCGCCGGCCCCTCGTAGTCGAGGCGGGAGACCCAACGCCGCCACCAGTCCACCGAGCGCTCGATCATCTCCTGCGACCACGCCCCGAGCGGCGCGAGGATCGCCGGCCGCTCCGACGCGAAGACCAGCGAGAGATGCAGCGTCTCCCCGGCACGGAGGGTCGCGCTGCCGAACACCTCGTCGTCGACGACGGTCAGGGGAAAGTCGCTGCGCAGAA
>DATGOH010000135.1:0-8085 GCA_035306165.1 Ferdinandcohnia sp. | reverse complement strand
CCTCGCCGTAGGCATAGACCGCCTCGGGCGCCGCGACGAACCCCGACGCGTGGAATCCCTCGAAGACGCGGTGGGGTGACGCGCCGGAGAGTTCGTAGAGGTTGCGCTCCCAGGTGGAGAAGAGGAGCTGGCCCTCCGCATCGAAGCCCACCGCCGTCAGGCTCTCGCCCTCGGGCGCCACCGCCGCCAGCCCCCAGACGCCGTCCTCGCCGGCGCAGTGCACGGCCCACTCGCTCGAGGCGAGGAGGGCGCCGAAGCAGAAGCGGCCGTCCGGCGACGCGGCGGCGCCGGCACGGAAGCCCTCGTGGGGAGCCGGCGGTTTGGGCATGCGCTTCCACGCGCCGTCCGGGGGGCGGCGAAACCACGCGAGCTCGCTGCCCACCTCGGCCAAGAGGTGCACGACGCCGGAGGGCCCTGCCGCGAGCGTGCGGCTTCCCATGAGGGGAAGGTCCAGCTCGAGCGTCCACGTCGTCTCGTCGGGGCGGAAGGCGACCACCGACCGGTAGCCGGGAATCCAGAGGCTGCCGTCGCCGCCCGCGACGAGTTGATAGGGAACGTCCGCGAGGCCGCTCAGGCCTTCGAGTGCGAAGACGGTGCTCGACACCTTCTCGCCGCCGGCTCCGCCCCCTCCACCGTCGCCGCCCGCACCTCCCGTTCCGCCCCCGCCGCCGTCTCCGCCGGGCTGGAGTTGGCCACCCCCTCCGCCGTCGCCGCCCGCACCGCCGGCACCTTCCACCGGGCGGCGCGGCGAACCGTCCGACGGCGCACACGCCCACGCGACGAGCAGCAGCACCGCCGCAGCCGTGCGCGCGCAACGCGACCGAATCATGGACCACCTCCCCGTCATGCTCAGCCTACCACGCCTCCTTCACTCCCCGCCCCCTCCCCATGTACGGGCGCACCGGCGCCGACGCGGAAGCGGGGCGTTGCGGAAAGGCTCGACCTAGGAGCTCACGACGGTCAGTGGCTGCTGAGGCACGAAGACGAGGCTGCGGCCGGCGCGCTCGCGATCACATGCGCAAGAGGAGGGAGGTGGTGAAGCTGGTGTCGAGGCGTCGCACCTCGGCCGGGGGCCGGCTGTCGTAGGCGGTGACGAAGGCGAGCTTCACGGCGAGCCAAGTCTTCACGTCGAGCACGGCCGCCGTCTCGCTGAGCAGGCGGTGATCGCCGAAGTCGTCGAAGCGAGGCTGGAAGTAGAAGGTGTGCGAGAGGGCGATGCCCTCGGTGATCTCGCCGCCGACGGTGAGGTAGTTCGACCAGCGCTGATTCAGCTCTTCCTCGCCCGCGTCGGGGGCGCCGTCGTCGCGGAAGCACTCGAACTCCAACATCCAGGCGCTCCCGACCGCGATCTCCCAGTCGTACACGAGGCGGAATTCGATGCGCGGGCCGAGGCCGAAGAGCGCGCGCAGCGCGAGCCGTCGGAATTCGTCGTACTCGTGCTGGAGGAACGTTTCGCCGCTGAGTGGCCCCACGAATCGACGGCGGTAGCGGAGGTGCTCGAACAGGCTGTTGATGGAGGTATCCCCGTCTTCGACCGCGCGCACGATCCGCCCGGTGAAGAAGGTGCGGTGCGGGCCGTCGAGGTAGAGCACGTCGGCGCGCGCCGAGGTCTGCAGGACGTTCGTGTTCCCCGTGGTCCACAGCAACGTGCCCGCGAGTTCGGCGGAGAGACCCTCCTCCGCCTTGCGCGAGGCGGCGGACTGCACGTTGACGATGCGCGCCTCCGCCACCACGGGAAGGAGCAGGGTGAGACAGACGATCCAGGTGCTGCGCAACGTTGCTTGGTTCCTATGCACGCGGCTCGCGGGGAGCCCATCGACGAAGGTTCGAATCAGCGTGGTTCGAAAGGATCTTTCAGCTGGTGACCCATCCACGCACCAGGGCCCAACCCAGCCAGCAGGCGCCGAGACCACCGAGCACCGACGCGCCGACATAGAGGATCGCGGCTCCCCATGCGCCGTCTTGAAGCAAACGTAGGGTCTCGAAGCTGAATGCGGAGAAGGTGGTGAAACCGCCCAAGAATCCAACGGTGAGGCTGACACGAAGGACGGTGGACAGGCCGTCCATCGCGAGCACGAGCCCGATGAGGAAGGAGCCGAGGACGTTGATCGCGAGCGTGCCGTACGGAAAGCCGACTCCGAAGGCTCGTAGGGTCCAAGCGGAGAGGAGGTAACGGATGGTTCCTCCCGCCGCGCTCCCCAAACACACACCGATCAATCGATCCATGTCCTGACCTCGAGCCCACTCAGACACCGATGCGGCGGAGTTGGAGGAGCGGCTGCGTCTCGTCGAATTCGCCGCGGAGGTCGACCTCGCAGTAGAGCGCCCACTCGGTGGCGCCTCGTTCCTCGTACTCCTCCCAGGCATGCGGATCGAGAGGAGCGACCAGCCGCTGCTGCACCTCGAAGCGCCGCGGTTCGAGAAGCTTGACGGTGGTGTAGTGCGCCTGGCGCGCGCGGGGGGTGGTGTCGATGGCGCCGAATTCCTCGAAGTAGGGCGCGAGCGCTCGTTCCAGCGCCTTAGCCGTCCAGTCGTGGCCCGGCCGAATTGCGCAGAGCGCCCCTTCCCAGTCGCGCTGGCCGAGCGCGCGCAGGAGCCGATGCACTTCCACGCGCAGGCGGATGCGCAGGCCCCGCTCGTCCTCCGCCAGGTCGTAGGGCTTCTCGGGTGCTTCCTCGCGGCGGGAGGCGCGGGACAGGCCCTGCATCTTCTCCCACTCCTCGAGCAGGCTCGAGTCGACCTGGCGGAGCATCGTGCGCAGATACACCGCGATCTCGTCGAGCTCGTCCGTGCGGAAGCTCTCCGGCACGTTCTGCACGAGTGTCTTGTAGACGTCCGAGAGGTAACGGAGGAGGACACCCTCGCTGCGCTGCAGGCCGAGCTCGCGCACGTACTCGTTGAACGAGTGGTACGCCTCGATCATCTCGCGCGCGATCGACTTGGGACGGATGTTCTCGTCGCCCACCCAGGGATGGCGCGCCGCGAAGTCGTTGAAGGTGGAGTAGACGAAGTCGCGGTTCGGCTTGGGCCACTCCACGTTCTCGAGCTCCGCGATCCGATCCTCGTAGTCGACGCCTTGCGCCTTGAGCTCCTCGAGCTTCTTCCGCTTCTCCCGATCGAGCTGCTTGTAGAGCACGGGGTAGGGGTTCTCGAGGATCGACTCGACCAGGGTGAGCACGTCGAGGGAGTAGGTGGGGGAATTGCGCTCGAGGAAATCGAGCGCCTCGAGGAGATACAGCGAGAGCGTGTGGTGGAGGGAGAAGTCGTCCTGGAACTCGAGGTTCACCCGCACGTGCGCGCCGGGTCGCCCCTCGCGCCGCACCACGTCCACGATGCCCGCCTGGCGCAGATGACGGAAGTACTGGGCCGCGCGCCGCTTCTCCCGGCGCTTCTCGTAGGGGGAGAGGTGGGCACGGGAAATGATCTCGCACAGCCGCGCATAGCCGCCGCCGCGGCGATCCGAAGGATTCTGCAATAGCGGCAGCATCAGGCCGTGGTCCACCTGGAAGCGCGACTCGAGTGGCTCGGGATGCGAAGTCTGCAGCCGCTCGAAGGTCTTTTCGTCCCAGTGCGCGTAGCCCTTGGTGGGCGCCTGCTTCTTCTGCAGCTTTTTCTTGGTCTCGGCCTGCTTTTGCGCGATGCGAAGGTTCTCGATGACGTGCTCGGGGGCCTGCGCCACCACCCAGCCCTTGTCGTCGAAGCCCTTGCGGCCGGCGCGACCGGCGATCTGCTGGAAGTCGCGCACCGAGAGCACCCGCACCTTCTCGCCGTCGAACTTGCAGAGCTGGGTGAAGAGCACGGTGCGGATGGGGATGTTGACGCCCACGCCGAGCGTGTCGGTACCGCTCACCACGCGCAAGAGCCCCTCCTGCGCCAGGCGCTCGACGAGCAGCCGGTAGCGGGGGAGGAGGCCCGCGTGGTGCAGGCCCAGGCCGTGGTGGAGTAGCTTGGAGATCTCCTTGCCGAAGGGGGTGTCGAAGCGCACGCCGGCGAGCGCCTCCTTGATCGCGGCCTTCTCCTCCTTGGAGGCGAAGTTCACGCTCAGGAGATCCTGGGCGCGTTCGGCGGCGGCGCGCTGCGAGAAGCTCACCAGGTAGATGGGGTCCTTGCCGGCGCGGACGAGGTCCGCGATGGTCTCGTGCAGCGGCTTGGTGGAGTACTCGAATTCGAGCGGGACGGGCCGATCGAAGGAGCGGACGACCACGGGCTCCACGCCCGTCACTTCCAACAGGCCCTCCTCGATGCGGCGGGTGTCGCCGAGGGTGGCGGACATGAGGAGGAAGCGGGCGTGGCCGAGGGTGAGCAGGGGGATCTGCCAGGCCATGCCGCGCTCGCGGTCCCCGTAATAGTGGAACTCGTCCATCACCACCCAGTCGACGTGGGGGCTCTCCTCGCGCAGGCAGAGGTTGGAGAGGATCTCGGCGGTGCAGCAGACGATGGGCGCGCCGGGGTTGATGGAGGCGTCGCCGGTGAGCAGGCCGACGTTCTCGGCGCCGAAGGCCTCGCAGAGCCAGAAGAACTTCTCGTTGGCGAGCGCTTTGATCGGCGCGGTGTAGAAGCTCCGCTCGCCGCGCGCCATGGCGTGGAAGTGGAGCGCGGCGGCGACCAGGCTCTTTCCCGATCCCGTGGGCGTGTTGAGGATGACGTGTCGTCCCCCGAGGATCTCGAGGATGGCTTCCTCCTGGGCCGGATAGAGGGAGATCCCACCCTGGGTGGCGAAACCGATGAAGCGCTCCAGAATCTGGGAGGGATCGAGGGGCGCTTCTCCCGTCTTGGGAAGGAGGGCTGCGAGAGGCGCGGTCATCGTCGTTCAACGCGTCGGAAGGTTGGGATATAGCCCACTCCGAGAGGTACATCCATGAGCAAGCAGGCAAGGGTCGATCTCGGTCTCCTCGTCCTTCGTATCGGGCTGGGCGCGATGTTCATCGTGGCCCACGGGCTTCCCAAGCTCCTCGGCGGGCCGGATCGCTGGAAGGCGGTCGGCCAGGCGATGTCGGCCCTGGGCATCCACTTCGCGCCGCTCGCGTGGGGACTCGCCGCCGCGCTCTCCGAGTTCGGGGGCGGCATCCTCCTCGTCCTCGGCCTCTTCACCCGCATGACGAGCCTGGTGATGACTTTCACCATGTTCGTCGCGACCGCGCAGCACTTCGCGCAGGGCCATACCCTCCTGCAAGCGAGCCACTCGATCGAGGTGGGCATCGCGCTCGTGGCGCTGGCGCTCATGGGCGCCGGTGCACACAGTCTGGACCGCCGCCTGGGAAAGGCATAGGAAGGGCATCACCATGACGAAGATCGCGAAGAAGAAGTCCGCCGCCCGCGCGCCGGCGCGCGCCAGCCACGACACCGCGCCGCCCGACGCCTTCCGCGCCTTCATGCTCTCCAAGTGGAAGCCGCAAAAGACGCGGAAGATCCCGCTGGTCAAAGGGGCGAAGAACTTCCACGCGCGCCGCCGCGCGCTCTCCGAGCGCTTCCCCGGCGAGGTCCTCGTGATCCCGACCGGGCACGAGAAGGTGCGCGCGAACGACACCTTCTACCGCTTCCGGCCGGGCAGCGACTTCTACTACCTGACCGGGAACGTCGAGCCCGACTGCGTGCTCGTGCTCGAGCCCAGGGGCAAGAAGGGCCACCGCGACGTCCTCTTCGTGGAGCCCAACCCCGGCCGCAGCGACGAGACCTTCTTCCTCGATCGCAACAAGGGCGAACTCTGGGTCGGGCCGCGCATGGGGGTGCCGGAGAGCTTGGCGCACTTCGGCGTGGACGACTGCCGCGGCCTAGACGAGCTCGAGGGCTACCTGTCGAAGATCAAGGGCCCGGTGCGCGTGCTGCGCGGCTTCTCCGAGGCGGTCGAGAAGGCGGTCAAGTCCAACCGCAGAAAGGACGAGGAGCTGGCGACCGTCCTCTCCGAGATGCGGCTCATCAAGGACGACCTCGAGATCCGCGAGCTGCAGAAGGCCATCGATTCCACCAAGCGCGGCTTCGAGGACATCATCGCGCGGCTGAAGGTGGCCAAGACCGAGCGCGAGATCGAGGGCGTGTTCTTCTTGCGCGCGCGCACGGAGGGCAACGACGTCGGCTACGGCACCATCGCCGCCTCCGGCGCGAACGCCTGCATCCTCCACTGGACGCGCAACGACGCACCCGTGAAGCCCGGTGACCTGGTGCTCATCGACGCCGGCGTGGAGGCCGACACGCTCTACACCGCGGACGTGACGCGCGTCCTCCCGGTGAGCGGCACCTTCTCCCCCGAGCAGCGCGAGGTGTACGAGCTGGTGCTCGCCGCGAACCTCGCCGCGATCGCCGAGGTCAAGCCCGGCAACGACTTCCTCGATCCACACCGCGCCGCCATGCGCGTGCTCGCCAAGGGACTCGAGCGGATGGGGATCCTGAAGGACGCCGAGGAGGCGCTCCGGGAGGAGAACCAGTTCTATCGGCGCTACACCCTGCACAACACCAGCCACATGCTCGGCCTGGACGTGCACGACTGCGCCAAGGCGCGCGCCGAGACCTACCTCGACGGCGTGCTGGCCGAGGGGAACGTGCTCACCGTCGAGCCCGGTCTGTACCTCCAGCCCGACGACCTGACGCTGCCGCCGGAGCTGCGCGGCATCGGCGTGCGGATCGAGGACGACCTGGTCATCACCGCCGACGGCGCCCGCCTGATGTCGGCCGGGCTGCCGCGCCACCCCGACGAAGTCGAGAACTGGATGGCGACGCTGCTGGCCGGATGATCCGCGGACCGGGCGGACGCCGACGCCGCTTCGGGCGTCCGCCCGTCCTCCGGGGTGGGGGGACCGGGCGGAGCGGCGCGTGGTCGCGTGGCCGTATGGGCTCCGGTCATAAGCTAGATTCTGGTCATGAGCACCGAGGAACCACGCTGGCTCACCCCTTTGGAGCAGAAGGCGTGGCGGGCCTACCTGAGCGCGCACAAGCTCCTTTCCCACCGGCTCGATCGCGAGCTTCACGGGTTCGGGTTGTCCCTCAACGACTACGAGATCCTGGTCACGCTCTCGGAGAGCCCTGATCGCCGCATGCGCATGAGCGACCTCGCCGACGTCACCATCCAGTCGCGCAGCAGGCTCTCCCATCAGATCTCGCGCATGGAAGCCGCGGGGCTGGTGACCAGGGAGGGCTGTCCCGAAGACCGGCGCGGCACGTTCGCGGTGCTCACCGAGGCCGGCTGGCGGACCATACAGCGGGTGGCGCCGCATCACGTCGCCGGGGTGCGTGAGCACTTCATCGACCTGCTCAGTCAAGAGCAGCTGGAGAACCTGGAGAAGGCCTACTCGATCATCGTCGACCATCTCAAGGCGACGCGCCCGCGCCTTTGACCCGCCCCGGCATCGCCGGCGCGGCCAGTACGGCCAGCACGCACAGCCCGGCGGTGAGCAGGAAGATCTCGGTGTATTCGGTGTGCAGCGCCGCCCGGATCTCGGCCTCGTAGGCGGCCAGCCGCCGCGCGTACTCCTCCTGCTCGACGCCGAACGGCAGCGGCGTGTCCAGCTCGGCGGTGAGCGACCGGAAACGGTAGAACCCCCACGCCGACAGAGCGGCCACGCCGAGCAGCATGCCCATCATGCGCGCCACGACCACCGCCGCGGACGCCACGCCGTGCCGGACCGCCGGGACGATCCGCAGCACCGCCGAGGACACCGGGGCGACCGCCACGCCCAGGCCCGCCCCGGCGATCACCAGGTCCACGTCCATCCGCGTTCCCGCGGCGGCGAGGTCGAGCGGCCACTGGCCGATGCGCACATAGCCCGCGGCGGCGACGGCCATCCCGCACGCGGCCACCGTCCGCTCCCCGAACCGCCGCACCAGCACCCCGCCGGCCAGCGCCGTCACCGACAGCGCGACCAGGAAGCGGGTGAGCGTCAGCGCCCCGCCGACGGCGCTTTCGCCCAGCAGTGTCTGCGCGACGAGCTGCACGTCCACCAGCGTGACGAGCAGGGCCGCGCCGGTCAGGAAGCTGACGGCCAGTGTGGCGAAGAACGGGCCCTTGCGGACACCGGACAACTCGACGAGACGGGTGCGGGCCCGGGTCTCCCATACGGCGAACACGGCCGCGGCCACCACGCCCGCCCCGAT
>DATGOH010000134.1:0-5064 GCA_035306165.1 Ferdinandcohnia sp. | reverse complement strand
ATCTCCGGCGATCCGGGCCACCCCCTCGATCCTGTCGCCCGACGCACCGAGGCCGCGCCGGTCGAGGATCTCGCGCCCATCACCGTGGGGGACGACGTGTGGATCGGCGAGGGGGCGCTCCTCCTCGGTCCGCTGACCATCGGCGAGGGAGCGGTGATCGGCGCGCGCTCGGTGGTCACCCGCGACGTCCCCCCGGGGGTGATCGCCACCGGCGTGCCGGCGCGGGTCGTGCGGCGGATCGTCCCGCGGGCCGAGCCCGCCACCTCCGCCGACGCGGGTTGACGCCGCGGCGCGAATAGGCCATGGAGGCGCCATGGCGGAAGAGGAGATCAAGAAGCAGCTCGATTCGATCGTCGCCCGCGCGGCCGAGGCCTTCGCGGAGGTGCGGGACGCGGTCGTGCGGACTTCGCAGCTCGGCAAGCTGAAGATCGACGAGGCGTTCCTGCGCAGGGAGCAGGAAAAAGCCCACGCGCGCCTGGGAGCGAAGGTCTACGAGCTCGTCGAGGACGGCGAACTCGAGCTCCCGGAGGAGGCGCGGCCGCTGCTCGAGGCGGTTCGGAGCCTGGCGGAGAAGCTCGAGAAGCAGCAGCGCGAGATCGCCGAGGTCGAGAGGGGCTAAAAAGAGCTTCCCTCTTTGCGCGTTTGTGGTAGAAGACGCGCCGGTCCTCGGGACCACCCGGTGATGGGGCAGTAGCTCAGCTGGGAGAGCGCCGCAATGGCATTGCGGAGGTCAGGGGTTCGATCCCCCTCTGCTCCACCAAGTCCAGTAGCCTCGCGAATCCCCCGGATTCGCGGGGCTTTTTTTCACAGAACGCCGGCGTCGGACGTTTGGAAAGTCCAAATTCCTATGGTACGGAGGAGGCGCGCCGCTCTCGGGGGGCGAATGCCCTCGGACGGGAAGTGCCTCGGGGGCGGCGCCCGGATCGGTCCGGTCTGCAATAAGGAGAACATCATGAAACTCCGTGCACTCGCCTCGCTTCTGGTTGCTTCGTCCCTGGTCGCCGTCGCGGGCACCGCTTCGGCCCAGGCCGCGGACACCACCCGAGTGATGGGCCTCCGCTTCGAGACCACGCTCTTCCAGCCCTTCGACGTTCGCGGCATCAGCAGCCTCGCCCCGGACGACGGCCCCTCCTCGCCGCGCTTCGACGTCTTCCGCCCGCAGGGTGACATCCGCATCGGCTACGACCTGCCGATGGGCCTGACCCCGATGATCGGCTTCGGCCTCCGCTCGGCCAACTTCGTCGTCTACGACGCGGACGACAACGAGGTCGACGGCATGGGGCGCACCGACATCGTGCTCTCGGTCGAGGCGCGCTACTACTTCGGCCCGCACAGCCGGGGCCTGCAGCCCTTCGTCTTCGGCGAGTGGAACACCACCATCGCCAGCTTCGGCACCACCCTCCCCGAGAACGCGAGCGACGACGACAAGGCCGAGGCCGAGTTCGAGGACAAGGGTCGTGGTGACGCGAACTCCGTGATGAACATCAACGCCGGCCTGGGCATGGAGTACAAGTTCGCCCGCAACTTCGCCGTCGGCGGCAAGTGGGGCTTCGGCATCTCGCTCGCCCCCACGTCGCGGGAGGAGAGGTCGAGCGGCGGCACGACGCGCGTGCTGCCCGGCACCTCCAACACGGTCTGGGGCACCTCGTCCTCGATCTACCTCGCCTTCCGCATCTGATCGCTTCGTGACGTGAAGGCACGAAAGCCGCAGGGGCCACCGGCCTCTGCGGCTTTCTCGCTTTTCGGCCCATCGCTCTCAGTGCAGCGTTGCCGCCTCTCCGCGCACCATCTCGGCGAAGGGCGCGCCCACGGCGATCGCCATCTTCCCCATGTGCCGGTTGTTGGCCATCTCCTCGTGGGCCAGCGGCGTGGCGTCGAAGGGGAAAGTGCGATCGAGGTAGGGGCGGATCTTCCCCTCCTCGACCAGGCGGTTCGCCCGCTCCGCCTCGTAGGCGTTGGCGAAGTGGCTGCCGAGGATCTCCTTCTGCCGCATCCACAGGTGCCGCACGTCGAAGTCGAGCTCGTAGCCGCTCGTGGCGCCGCAGATCACGATCTTGCCGAAGCGCTTGGCGAGGAATACGGAGGCGGGGAACGTCTCCCGGCCCACGTGCTCGAAGACGATGTCGGCGTCGTGCCCGCCGGTGAGCTCGCGCACCCGCTTGCCGAGCCGCTTGATCTCCTCCATGCGGTGGCGCGCTTGCGCCGGCGTCTCGTTCGGCTTGCGCGCGATGTCGAACTCCCGACGGTCGATCGTCGCGGCGGCGCCGAGGCGGCGGGCGAGCTCCGCCTTCTTTTCGCTCGAGACCACGGCGATCGCGTTGGCGCCCATCACCTTGCACAGTTGCACGGCGAAGATGCCGAGGCCGCCGGAAGCGCCCCAGATCAGCACGTTGTCCCCCGGCTTCATCCGCGCGCGGTCGACGAGCATGCGGTAGGCGGTGAAGTAGGTCAGCCCGTAGCTCGCCGCCTCCATCCATCCGAGGTGCTTCGGCTTGGGCAATAGCTGCTGCGCCTGCACCTTGGTGATCTGCGCGAACGAACCCCAGTTCGTCTCGTAGCCCCAGATCTTCTGCTGCGTGCAGGCGAGGGGATCGAGGCCGTTGCACTCGGGGCACTGGCCGCAGCTCTGGTTGCAGTGGATGACCACCTCGTCGCCCACCTTCCAGCGGCGTACGCCGGGGCCCACCTTCCACACGATCCCCGCGGCGTCGGAGCCGGCGATGTGGAAGTCGTCCCCCGTGATTCCCATGACGGAGACGGGCTTGCCCCGGGCCGCCCAGACGCCGTTGAAGTTCACGCCGGCCGCCATCACCCAGACGAGCACCTCGTTGGGGCCTACCTCCGGCGGCGCGATCTCCTCGTGCCGCATGGCGAGCGCGGGATCGCCCTCGCGCCCCTTGCGGATGACGATGGCGTGCATCTTCTTGGGAATGACGCCCAGGGGCGGCGTCGTGCCGATGTCCGCGATCTGCATGCTGCTTCCCCCCTCCCGGCCCTTTATCAGGGACCGATCCCCGGCGGCTGCGCGCCGCAACCCTTCACCCACGCGCGGGGCTCGACCACCCAGCGGAAGTACTCGACGACCTCGTCGAGCGGCGACTCGGGCCCGAAGATCTTGCGGACCCCGGCCTCGGCCAGAAGCGGCCAGTCCGCGGGCGGGATGATGCCCCCCACCACCACCGGAACGTCGTGGTAGCCGCGCCGTTCGAGCTCGCGGCGGAGCTCCTTGCAGATGGCGACGTGCGCGCCCGAGAGGATCGACAGGCCGATCGCGTCCACCGACTCCTGGACCGCCGCCGCGGCGATCGCGGGGACCGTCGCGCGCAGGCCGGTGTAGATGACCTCCATGCCCGCGTCGCGGAGCGCGGCGGCGATCACCTTGGCGCCGCGATCGTGGCCGTCGAGCCCGGCCTTGCCGAGCAGGATCCTCGGTGTGTATCCCGTGACGTGCATCGCGCCTCTCCCCTCCCGGAGCTCAGAACTGCGCGGGTGGCTGGTAGGTGCCGAAGACCTCCCGCAGCGCACCCGTGATCTCACCGACCGTGGCGTAGGCGAGCACCGCCTCGCGGATGGCCGGCATGAGGTTGTCGCCTCCCCGCGCCGCGCCGGACAGCCGCTCGAGCGCGCGCCGAACCTGCGCACCGTCGCGCTCGGCACGCACGCGCTCGAGCGAGCGCATCTGCGCCTCGTGCGCTTCTTCCGAAAGAGGCTGGGCCTCGATCGGCGCCTCCTCCTTGCGCGCATCCTTGGGCCAATTGACGCCGACCACGGGGATCGTCCCGTCGTCCACGCCCCGCTGGTGTTCGTAGGCCCGGCGCGCGATCTCGCGCTGGATCCAGCCGGTGCGGAGCGCCTCGACCATGCCCCCCCTCTCCTCGATGCGGTCCATCACCGCACGGATGGCCTCCTCCATGGAGTCCGTGAGCGACTCCACGAAGTACGAACCGCCGAGCGGATCCGCCACCTTCGCCACCTCCGTTTCGAGGGCGAGGATCTGTTGCACGCGCAGCGAGGTCTTGGCGGAGAGTTCCGTCGGGATGGCGAAGGCTTCGTCGTAGGCGGCGGTGAAGACGCTCTGCAGGCCCGCGCAGGCGACCGCGAAGGCCTCGATGGTGATCCGCGCGAGGTTGTTCAAGGGCTCGGCGCGCGTGAGCGAATGTCCGCCGCAGACGCAGGCGGCGCGCATGCGCATCGCATCGGGGCTCGTGGCACCGAGCGCCTGCATCGTCTTGGCCCAGATCCGGCGACCGGCGCGGTACTTCGCCACCTCCTCGAAGAAGTTCACGTAGGTGTAGAAGAAGAACGAGAGCCGCTTGCCGAAGGTGTCGGGCGAGATGCCGCGGTCCATCAGGGCGCGGGCGTAGGCGATGCCCGCGCTGAGCGTGTAGGCCATCTCCTCGGCGGGGTTCGCCCCCGCGTCGCGATAGTGGCTGGCGATCGAGATCGGATTGAAGCGCGGAAGGCGCGCCAGGCAGTCCTCGATCAGGTCGATCGCCAGGCGCATCGAGGGATCGATGGGGAAGATCCACGCGCCGCGCGCACCGATCTCCTTGAGCGGATCGTTCTGCACCGTGCCCGCGATCCGCTCGGGTGGCACGCCCTGCTTGCGCGCCACCGCCTCGTACATGGCGAGCAGGATCGGTGCCGTGCCGTTGATGGTCATGGAGGTGGACACGCGATCGAGGGGGATGCCCTCGAAGACGGCCTCCATGTCCGCGAGCGAGTCGATCGCCACGCCCACCTTGCCCACCTCGCCGAGCGCGAGGGGATCGTCCGAGTCGAGGCCGAGTTGGGTGGGCAGGTCGAGGGCGAGCGAGAGACCGGTCTGGCCCTCGCCGAGGAGGAAGCGGAAGCGCTCGTTGGTCTGGGCGGGCGTGCCGAAGCCGGCGTACTGCCGCATCGTCCAGAGCTTGCCGCGGTACATGTCCGCGTGGATGCCCCGCGTGTAGGGGAACTCCCCCGGCGGCGGGGGATGCTCCCGCACGTCGTGCGGTCCATACACGGGCCGCAAGGGGATGCCCGACCGCGTCGCCCAGCGCTCCGCGGGCCGAGGCGGTTCCGTCG
>DATGOH010000133.1:0-5214 GCA_035306165.1 Ferdinandcohnia sp. | reverse complement strand
GACGAGGAGGACGAGGATCGGTCGCATGCCCCTCAGCTTGGCCCGTCGAAGCGGCGTTTCAAAGGGACGAGTGGGCTCCGGCCCCGCTCCTAGGCGGCGCGCGAGAGGCCGAATGCCCGCAAAATGCGCTGTGCGTGGTGGCCGAGGCCAACGAACTCCACCTCGCGGTTCATCTCGGTGATCGCCATCGCCAGGATGCCGAGGCCGAAGTCGGAGAGCCTCTCCAGGCGCGAGCAGTCGACGATCACGGGAGCGTCGAGCGCGAGGATGCGGTCGCGCAGGCGGTAGGCCGCGCCCCCGTCGAGGGTCCCTTGCAAGCGCAGACGGACGGCGCGGTCCAGGCGTTCCGTTTCGATCGCGAATCCATCCATGGCGGCAGACCTCCGGCGAGGGATGGGTGCGCCCGACGATGCGCACGGCTTGCGCGCCGGAAAAGCCGCCGAACGGGGTGGAACGTGCAAATGGCGAACAGGAAAACGCCCGGGGCGGGAGGCCCCGGGCGTGCCGCGGTCCGGTGCCGGTGTTCAGTAGAGGCGCATCGCGCGCAGGCGGCGGATCCGCTCTTCGGTCGGCGGGTGGGTGGAGAAGAGCCGCAGGACGCTCCTGCCCGAAAGGGGGTTGACGATGAAGAGCGAGGCCTGCGCGGGATGCGCGTCGTCAGGGAAGAGCTGCACGCCGCGCTCGAGCTTTTCGAGTGCGTCGGCCAATGCGTGCGGGTCGCCGCAGATTGCGGCGCCGGTGGCGTCGGCGCCGTACTCGCGCGAGCGCGAGATGGCGAGCTGGATGATGGTCGCGGCGATCGGCGCCAGGATGATGAGGGCGAGCATGCCCACCAGGCCGTCGGCTCCCTCCTCACGGTCGCGTCCGCCACCGCCGAAGATCATGCCCCACTGGAGGATGTGCGCCAGGCTCGAGATCGCGCCGGCGATGGTGGCCGCGATCGTGGCGATGAGCGTGTCGCGGTTCTTCACGTGGGCGAGCTCGTGCGCGATTACGCCCTCGAGCTCCCGGCGGTCGAGGACCTGGAGGATGCCGGTGGTGACGGCCACCGCCGCCTTGCTCGGGCTGCGCCCGGTGGCGAACGCGTTCGGGGTGTGGCTCGGGATGATGTAGAGCCGAGGCATGGGAATCCCCGCCCGATGCGTGAGCCGCTCCACCATCTCGTAGAGCCAGGGCATGCGGTCGCGGGGGATCGGCTCGGCACGGTAGACGGCGAGCGCCAGCTGGTCGCTGAACCAGAAGGCGCCGAAGTTGGAGATGATGGCGAAGATCAGCGCGATCTGCAGGCCGCGGCTTCCGCCCAGCCAGTAGCCGATGCCCAGGATCAGGGCGGTCATCGCCGCGAGGAGAACGCCCGTCTTCAGCCAGTTGCCGAAGCCCTTGGAGGCGCTCCTGGGTGCGGTGGGGAAGCTGCGGGTCTCGTGCATCGACATCGGGTGATCGACTCCTTGGAATGGTGTTGCCGGCCCGGATGGCGGGCGTCCCTCCCAGACTAACCATTCTCTGGGAATTTCAACCATCGGAAACAAGCGGAAGCGCCCGACCGTTCCCGCAAACGACCCTTTTTCACAGGGGCCGACTTTGCGGGGGACGGGAAAGAAGTGCTATCCGCCCGATGCAGCAGGAGGAATTCCCATGGCGAAAGCGCGGCGTAGGACGGCGGCGGCCGAGCAGCTCGAGCTGCTCGCACCGAGCGCGGAGCGGAAGGGAGCCGGCGGTCGGAAGGCGGCCGGGAAGACCTCCGCGAAGGCGAGTTCCACCGCCCGGGCCAAGGCGGAGCCCACCCCGGCGCGGAAGACCGTCACCGCGTCTCGCCCGCGGCCACGACGGGCGACCGCGGACGATCTCGCCCAACGCCAGCGGGAAATCTCGGTCTCCGAGTTCTTCTCCAAGAACCGGCACCTGCTCGGCTTCGACTCGCCCTCCAAAGCCCTGCTCACCACGGTGAAGGAGGCGGTGGACAACTCCCTCGACGCCTGCGAGGAGGCGCACATCCTCCCCGAGATCACGGTCGAGGTGCGCCCCGTCGAGGGGGCCGTGGATCGCTGGGTGGTCTCGGTGGAGGACAACGGCCCGGGCATCGTCAAGTCCCAGGTGCCGAAGATCTTCGGCAAGCTGCTGTACGGCTCCAAGTTCCACCGCCTCAAGCAGTCGCGCGGGCAGCAGGGCATCGGCATCTCGGCGGCGGCGATGTACGGCCAGCTCACCACCGGCAAGCCGATCCGCGTCTGGACGAAGACGGGCAAGGGGCGCAAGGCGCACTACTTCGAGGTGCGGATCGACACGCGCAAGAACGCGCCGGAGGTCGTCGCCGAGGAGGAGATCGAACTCGACAAGGACCACGGCACCCGCGTGGAGATCGAGATGCAGGCCGACTACTCCCGCGGGCAGCGCTACCTGCTGCGCTACGTGGAGCAGACGGTCCTGGCCAATCCCCACCTCGCCATGACCTTCAAGCGGCCCAACGCGGAGCCGCTCGTCTTTCCGCGTGCCACGGAGGAGCCGCCGGCCGAGGCCAAGGAGATCAAGCCGCATCCGCACGGCGTGGAACTCGGCGCGCTCATGCTGATGGCCAAGGAGTCCAAGGCCCGCACCGTGTCGAGCTTCTTGCAGACCGAATTCTCGCGGGTCTCCGCCGCCGTCGCCGAAGAGATCCTGAAGAACTCGGGCCTGCGCAAGACGATCAAGCTCCGCGACATCGCCGAGGACCGGGAGGCCGCCGAGAAGCTGCGGCAGGGGATCGTGGCGACCAAGATCATGGCGCCGCCGCTCAACTGCCTCTCGCCCATCGGCGACGAGCTCATCCGCAAGGGGCTCATCTCCTTCCTCAGCGTGGTCGAGGAGGAAGAGCCCGAGGAGGAGCCCAAGCCGGTCAAGGGCAAGCGCCGCGGCAAGAAGGAGGAAAAGACCGCCGAGGAGAAGCTCGCCGAGGCAGCGCGCGCCGCGGCGGATGCCACGCCTCCCCAGGAGGGCGAGGAACAGATCAAGGGCAAGCGCTTCTTCATCGTTTCCACCACGCGGCCGCCCAAGGTCTACCGGGGCAATCCCTTCCAGGTGGAAGTGGGGCTGGCGTATTCGCCCGACTGGCCCCAGGATCGGCCGATCGAGCTGTACCGCTTCGCGAACCGGGTCCCGCTCCTCTTCCAGCGCGGGGCCTGCGGCATCACCGAGGCGGTGGTGAAGACCGACTGGAAGAAGTACGAGCTCTCGCAGCCGCGCGGCGCGTTGCCGGTGGGACCGATGGCGCTGCTCGTGCACATCGCCTCGGTCTGGGTGCCGTTCACCTCGGAATCGAAGGAGGCGATCGCGCACTACCCCGAGCTGCTGTCGGAGATCCGTCTCGCCCTTCAGGAATGCGGGCGCAAGCTGGCGGCGTTCATCCGCAAGCGCAAGGCGGCGGCCTACGAGCTCAAGCGCCGGTCCACCTTCGAGCTCTACATCGAGGAGGTGGCGCGCTCGCTGCACCACCTGACCGGGACCGACGAAGATCGACTCAAGCGGCAGCTCCAGGAGCTCGCGCGCCAGGCGACCGGCGGCGAGGAGACCGATGAAATCCTCGATCGCGTGGTCCGCAAGGTCGACGACGCGTTCGCCGAGACGCCGGAGGAGGAGTGATGGCGAGGAAGGACGCAACCGCGAAGACGCTGGAGAAGATCGAGAAGCTCGCCAAGGGCGTCGTCCGGGACATCCAGAAGAAGAAGAATCCGCAGATTCAGATTCCGCTCCGGTCCCTCTCGAACATCCAGTACAGCGCCAAGAAGAAGATCCTCGAGATGGGGAAGGAGACCCAGGACCGCTCCTTCTTCAACGTCTCCCAGGCGCGCAAGTTCATGCAGACCTTCCTGGTTGCCTCGGCCTGCAAGGAGCTGCTGGCGTCGGGCAAGACCACCAGCATCCGTGATCTGTACTACATGACCAAGCACACGCTTGGGAATTCGAGACAGAACACCTTCGAGGAGCAGGACGAGTCCGACCCGATCATCGAGGATCTGGAGGTCACGCTCGACGCCCTGCGGGAGGAGCTGCATCTCTTCGCGAACCGCAAGGGCCTGATGGTCGGGCCAATGACCATCATCGATTCGGGTGACACGATCGACTTGCGCCGCCAGGGCTCCGGCGGTTGGGGCGTGCCCTCGATCGTGGAGCCGAACGTGATCAAGTTCGGCAAGCACGAGGCCAAGTACGTCCTCCTCGTGGAGAAGGAAGCCGTCTGGAGTCGCTTCAACGAGGACAAGTTCTGGAAGAAGGAAAAGTGCATGCTCATCCACGGCGGCGGACAGCCGCCCCGCGGGGTGCGTCGCCTGGTCCACCGCATGCACCACGAGCTCGGTCTGCCGGTCTACGTGCTCGTCGACAACGACCCCTGGGGCTTCTACATCTACTCGGTGGTGAAGCAGGGCTCGATCAACCTGGCCTACGAGTCGATGCGCATGGCCGTGCCCAAGGCGCGCTTCGTGGGGATCTCCTCCTTCGACGCCGACCGCTACGGCATTCCGGAGGAGACGGCCATCCGCATGGACGAGGGCGACCACCGGCGCATCCGCCAGATGCTCGAATACCCGTGGTTCCAGCACAAGAAGTGGAAGCGCGAGCTCGAAGCGATGGCGGCCAGCAACAAGAAGTACGAGATCGAGGCCCTGTCGCGGAGAGGGATCTCCTTCATCACCGAGGAGTACTTGCCCCGCAAGCTGCGGGAGAAGGATTGGCTCGAATGACGAAGGGCTGGCTCCTCGCTGTCGCCTCGATGGTCGTCTCGGCGGGGACCGCCTCCGCGCAGGTCGGCCTCTCGCCGGAGGGTGTCTGGGTCACCGCGGAGGCACGACGCCTCCTCGGCGAGGGGAGGACGGGCGATCCCGGCTGCCACCTCGTGGTGGCGGAGGGCGGCACGGCCGTGGAGGAGGACTGCGCCGAAGGGCGTCTCCGCTGGCCCGCGGTTTCGGTGGTGCGCAACGTCGGCGCCGTCGAGATTCGCTCCGAGGGCGCCGATGCCGTCCGCCGCCTCGTCCTCCGGCCCGGCGCGCCCTCCGAACTCGAGGTGCACGTCGAGCGAGACGGTGAACGGAGCTTCCATCGCCTCTATCGTCTCGAGCCGCGGCATCGCCCTGCGCTCGACACCCTCGTCCTCGTGCGCGATCGCCTCCTCGGTCGCTGGGAGACCGAGGACGGCGTGGAGGTCGTGTTCGACGGCCAGGGGCGGTATCGCTTCGGTGGTGA